>CAZACH010000108.1:0-7580 GCA_964483275.1 uncultured Sphingomonadaceae bacterium
GGCATAGATTGTGTCGAACGCGAGGCTGGTCTTGCCCGAGCCGGACAGTCCGGTGAGCACCACCAGCCGGTCGCGCGGAATGTCCACGTCGACGCCCTTGAGATTATGCTCACGCGCGCCGCGCACCGAAATATGAGTCAGCATGGAGGCCGGTGTTCCAGATTTGTTCGCCGGACGCAAGACGGTCCCGGCCAGACCGCGCCGAGATGGTGACGGCGCCCGGCGAGGGCAAGGGGCGGATGGCGAAGCGGGCGGCTTGCGGTTAGGACAGGGCGGATGCGGCCGCTCCTGCCCCTTCTGCTCATGTTGCTGGCGCTGGCCGGGTGCGGGCGCGAGCGGGCCGACACGCCGCCGCCGGACACGCTGGTCCGCCTGCTCGATGCCGAGGTGCGCAGCCTCGACCCGCAAAAGGCGTCGGACCTCGCCTCGCTGAGGGTCGCGGCGGACCAGTTCGAGGGGCTGACACGGCTTGGCGCGGACGGGCGGGTCGAGGCGGGGCTGGCGCGGCAGTGGCGGCCATCGGCGGACGGGCTGGTCTGGCGCTTCACGCTGCGGCCCGGCCTCGCCTTTTCGGACGGGCAGCCGATCACGGCGGCGGTCTTCGCGCGGGGCTTTGCCCGGCTGGCGGAAGGCGCCACCGGATCGCCGCACAAGGCGTTGTTCGGCCCGGTCGCGGCGGTGACGGCGACGGGCGACGATGTGGTCACGGTGCGGCTGAACGCGCCCTTCCCCGCGCTGCCGGAACTGATGGCCCACCCCGCCATGGCCGCCCTGCCCCTGCACCGGGGCGAGGGGTGGGCGGGCGAGCGGCCGCTGACCGCCTCCGGCGCCTATCGGCTGACGCGCTGGCGGCTGAACGACCGGCTGGTGCTGGAGCGCAATCCGCGCTGGCATGACGGCGCGGCGCCGGTCGGCCATGTGCTGTGGCGGCCGGTCGACGATCGCCAGACCGCCTTCCGCCTGTTCCGCGCCGGGGCCGCGCACACCGTGCCCGATTTTCCCGTCAACCGGCTGGACTGGCTGAAGCGGCACCGGCCGAACGCAGTGCGGATGGCGCCCTATCGCGGCAGCTATTATTTCGTGTTCAACACGCGCCGCCCGCCCTTCGACGATGCGCGGGTGCGGCGGGCGCTGAACATGGCGACGGAGCGCGAACGGATCGCCGGACCGCTGCTCGGCTTCGGCGCGCCGCCGGCCTGGGGGGTGGTGCCGCCGGCGCTGTCGCGATGCGGCACGGGCTATCGGCCGGACTGGAGCGGCTGGCCGCGCGCCCGGCGGCTGGCGGCGGCGCAGGCGCTGCTGCGCGCGGCGGGCTATGACGGCGAACGGCCGCTGCGCTTCGAGATTCGCTTCAATTCCGATGTCGACCACCGCCGCGTGGCGCTGGCGCTGATCGACGGCTGGCGCGACCTGCCGGTCAGGGCTAGCCTGCTCAACACCGAAGCCAGCCTGCATTTCACCAGCCTGCGGCGCGGGGATTTCGACCTCGCCCGCTCCGGCTGGATCGGCGACCTCGACGCGCCGGAGAATTTCCTGGCGATCCACCTGAGCAACGCCGGGCCGGCCAATTACAGCGGCTATGCCAGCCCGGCCTTCGACGCGGCGCTGGCCGCCGCCATGGCGACGGCCGATCCGATTGCCCGCGCCGGCGCCATGGCCGATGCCGAGGCGATCTTGATGGCTGACGCGCCGGTGCTGCCGATCCATTATTATATCTCGCGCAACCTGGTGGCCGAAACCGTCGCGGGCTGGCAAGACAATGTGGCGAACGTCCACCCGTCACGGACATTGAGGCTGACACGATGAAATCCGCGCCCTTGATCGCCCTGCTTTCCCTGACGCTGGCGGCATGCGGCGGCGGCGACAAGAAGCCGGCGGCGAGCGTGCTGGAAATGCTGGTGATCAGCGAGCCGCCCGGCCGGCTGGCGCCCGACCGCGACGACTGGAACCCGGCCTCGTCGATCATCGCGCAGGCGACGACGGCGGGGCTGGTCTCGCTGAACGGCGAGGGCGAGGCGGTGCCAGCGCTCGCCCAGTCGTGGCGGGTCAGCGACGACGGCAGCAGCTATATCTTCCGCCTCGCCGATGCCGAATGGTCGGACGGGCGCAAGGTGGTGGGCCGCGACTTCGTGACGCTGTTACGCGACATCGTCAAACCCGGCTCGCGCCATCCCTTCCGCCCCTATCTGCAGGCGCTGGAGAATGGCGCGGACGTGTCGAGCGGGCGCAAGCCGGTGACGGCGCTGGGCGTGTCCTCACCGATGGCCGACATCGTCGAGTTGCGCCTGTCCTCCGCCCGGCCCTCCCTGCTCCAGATGCTGGGACGGCCCGAAATGATGCTGCCCGCGCGCGACGGCGGCCGCATCACCATCGGTCCCTATCGCGTGACGCGCACCGAAGGCGCGATCACCCTGCTGACGCTGCACGATGAGGAGAACAACGCCGCCGCTCCGAGCGGGATCAAGCTGATCGCCGAACCCGATGCGGCGGCCGCCATCGAACGCTTCAGCGGCGATCACCTGCCGCTGCTGACCGGCGGCACAACCGGCGATTTCGAGGCGGTGCGCGCGGCGAAGCTGGAACGGCGCGTGCAGTTCGACCCGGTGCCGGGCGTCTATGGCTATCGTATCGACCGCCCGGATGGGATGATCGAGGATATCCGCCTGCGCCGCGCGCTCGCCATGGCGATCAACCGCGAGGCGATCGTGCAGGCGACCGGCATCGCCGCGGCGGCGCCGGTGACGGGCGCGGCGCCGGCGGGCCTGTCCGGGCTGCCGGTGCCGGCCGCCCCGGACTGGCAGCCGCTCGACATGCCGACGCGCATCGCGCAGGCGCAGCAGCTGGTGGAGCAGGTGCGCCTTGCCCAATCCGACCCGGAAGCGCCGATCCGCATCTCCGTGGCGGTCCCCACCCGTCCCGGCGACCGGCGCATCGCCGCGCTGGTGGCGGCGGCATGGAAGACGATCGGGGTCGAGACGGATGTCGTCGATGCCGATGAGCGGGCCGACCTGACGCTGTATGAAAAGGTCGCGCCGACCGACCTGCCGACCTGGTTCCTGCGCCCCTTTTCCTGCCGCCGTGCCGCCTATTGCAACAAGGCGCTCGACGATGCCTTGTCGGATGCCCGCTTCGCGCTCAGCCAGATCGGCCGCGAGGCGGCGCTGGCCCGCGCGGATCGACTGCTGGTCGACGATGTCGCCCTGATCCCGGTGATGACGGCGGTGCGCTGGTCACTGCTGGCGCAGACCACGTCGGGATGGACGGCCAGCCGCTGGGGCGTGCATCCGCTGACCCGGGTGCATGTGCCCGCCGCGCATTGAAGCCTGTCGCCCGCCAAGGCGGGAACCTTTCCATCCGGCACGGTTTCTTGCTTCAAAAGGGGCAAATAATGTGACTTCGCGTAAGCCATGAGAGATCTGGATCGAATATCGCGCACCTGGGGTTCGCCCAATCATAGCTGTGCACCATGTGTTCTGATCGTGGAGGACGAGCCGTTCATCGCGCTCGATCTCGAACAGACCTTTGCCGAGCTTAACGTCGCCGTGCGCATCGTCGAAAGCGTCGGCGAGGCGCTCGCCTGCCCGCTGGAAAGCTTTGACGTGGCGATCCTGGACATCGACGTCGACGGGGAGGAGGCTTGGCCGGTCGCCGACTGGCTGAAGGCCAAGGGCAAGCCCTATATATTGAGCAGCGGCCTGTGCGCCGATCCGGGTCGCATCGCGCCCGCCCATGGCGACGCCCCCCGCCTCGCCAAGCCGGTGGCGGCGCGGCAGGTCGCCCGGCTCGCGCTCGAGACGTTGAGCGGTCAGCCGCAAGGCGGGATCGGATGATCGGCCCACGCTCCTTCGACAGGCTGGCCGACAAGGTCGGGCTGGAGCGCGATCCGGTGGCTTGCCGCAAGCGGGTCGAAGCGCTGGAGGCTATCCTGGAACGCGCCTTCATCGTGCCCGGCATCAGGCAGCCGGTCGGGCTGGACGCGCTGCTCGGCCTGATCCCGGTGGTCGGCGATCTCGCCGCCGCCGCGATGGGCGCCTATATGGTCTGGGAAGCGCGCAACCTCGGCCTGTCGCGCTGGCAGATGACGCGCATGTTCGGCAATATCGCGGTCGACACCGCGCTCGGCGCCGTCCCGCTGGTGGGCGACGTCTTCGACTTCGCCTTCCGATCGAACACCCGCAACCTGCGGATCATCAAACGCCACCTCGATCGCCACCATCCCGGCAGCGCGATCGTCGAAGGGGTCAGCCGCCCCGCCAGATAAGCAGCGGCACCGGATCGGCGACACCCCCGCCGCCGGGGCAGGCACGCGGCTGGAAATCCTTGCCGAGGCAGATCTGCACCTCGCGCAGCCACTGGCGGCGGTTCGCCTGAATGCGGATGGCGGACTGCGGCAGGCCGGGGTTCAGGTCTGCGAAGGCGCGGCGCAATTCGCCGGCCTCGGGCCTGGCGCGCGACAGCGCCATCATGTCGGGAAAGCGCAGCGCGCCGAACAGCGTGGCGCCGGCGTGCAGATACCGCGCCGGGTCGGACCAGCCGCAAGTGCCGTGCTTCTGCCATTCATGCTGGATGAGTTGGGCGGACGGTGTCACGCAAAGATGACGCGCGACGACAGCCGGCGGCACCTTGCTGGGCCGACCGCACCATGCGGGCGCCTCCCGTCCCGCGCCTTCCGGCCAGAGCCCATGGAGGATGAAACCGAAGCGGCCATGCTCGCCCGAACATTGCATCCGGTCCCTGGGCGCCACCTCGCGCTTGCGGCAATATTCGGGGGACCACGACAAGGCGAGAAGATAGCCGTCTACCGGCGGCGTACGCGCCGAAGCGGGCGCTGATTCCACCCGATAGTCGGGCAAGGTCGCGGGCACGCGACACGCCGTCGCCTGGGCCAGCGCCGGCGCGGCCCACGCCACCGCCAGCAGCAGCGCGAGCGCCTTATGCAGCGCCGACATCAAGCCCGATGTCCGCCGCCGGCGCCGACTGGGTGAGGCGCCCGACGGAGATGAAGGTGACGCCGGTTTCGGCGATCGCCCGGATCGTGTCGAGGCGAACGCCGCCCGACGCCTCGGTCGGCACGCGCCCGCCGACCAGCGCCACCGCCTGCCGCAGCACCGGCGGCCCCATATTGTCGAGGAGAAGATGCGTGGCGCCGGCGCCGAGCGCGGGTTCGATCTGGTCGAGCGCGTCGACCTCGACCACGACCTGTTCGATCCCGGCGGCCTTCGCCCGGCGCACCGCCTCGGCGACGTCGCCCGCGACGGCGACATGATTGTCCTTGATCATCGCCATGTCGTCGAGCCGCATGCGATGATTGCGCGCGCCGCCCATGCGGGTCGCATATTTCTCAAGGACCCGCAGGCCGGGCAGCGTCTTGCGGGTATCGAGCAGGGTCGCGCCGGTGCCCGCGATGGCATCGACATAGGTGCGCGTGAGGGTGGCGATGCCGGACAGATGCTGGACGGTGTTGAGCGCCGAGCGCTCGGCGGTGAGGAGCGCGCGCGCCTTGCCGGACAGGCGCAGCAATTCGCTGCCCGCCGCCACGGCAGCGCCTTCCTCGACCAGCGGCTCGATCGCGACATCGGGATCGAGGGCGCGAAAGAAGGCGGCGGCGATGGGCAGGCCGGCCACGATGATGGCGTCGCGGCTGTCCATCACGCCGGCAAAGCGGGTATCGGCCGGGATCACCGCATTGGAGGTGATGTCGCCGCCCGTTCCGAGATCCTCGGCGAGCGTGGCGGCGATGAAGGCGTCGAGGTCGAACCCCGGAAGGGAAAACTGCATGACCGCTGGGTAGCGGCGCAGTCTTCCCCACTCAAGCGGCGATTGCCCGTGCCCGCGTCAGGCGGCGGGCACGGGGCCGAGGTCGCCCTTCACCCCGGCGCCCGACGACATCGCCAGCATCCGTTCGAGCGGCTTCAGGGCACGCAGCCGGGTTTCCTCGTCCACCTCGATGCGCGGCTCGAGGTCGCGCAGGCAGAGATAGAGCTTCTCCATGCTGTTGAGCGCCATATAGGGGCAGATATTGCAGTTGCAGTTGCCGTCCGCGCCCGGCGCGCCGATGAAGCGCTTGTGCGGCGCCTGCTGCTCCATCTGGTGGATGATGCGCGGCTCGGTCGCGACAATGATCGTCTCGGCCGGGCTGGCCAGCGCATAGGCCAGGATCGAGGAGGTCGAGCCGACATGGTCGGCATGGTCGAGGATATGCGCCGGGCATTCGGGGTGCGCGGCGATCGGCGCATCGGGATGCTCGGCCTTCAGCTTGAGCAGTTCGGTTTCCGAAAACGCCTCGTGCACGATGCAGGACCCCGGCCACAGCAGCATGTCGCGCCCGGTCTTGCGATTGAGATAGGCGCCGAGATGGCGGTCCGGCGCGAAGATGATCTTCTGGTCGGCGGGAAGCTGGTTGATGATCTTTTCGGCCGAGGAGGAGGTGACGATGATATCGCTGAGCGCCTTCACCGCCGCCGAGCAGTTGATGTAGGTCAGCGCGATATGGTCGGGATGCTCGGCGCGGAAGCGGGCGAAATCTTCCGGCGGGCAGCTGTCCTCCAGGCTGCAACCGGCGGCCATGTCGGGAAGCACCACGATCTTCTCGGGCGACAGGATCTTCGCGACTTCGGCCATGAAACGCACGCCGCAAAAGGCGATGACCTCGGCGTCCGTCTTGGCGGCGTTGCGGCTGAGTTCGAGGCTGTCGCCAACGAAGTCGGCGATGTCCTGCAACTCCGGCTCCTGATAATAATGCGCGAGGATGACGGCGTTGCGCTCCTTGCGCAGCCGGTCGATCTCCGCGCGAAGATCGAGACCCTTGAGCAAATCCCGGTCGATGATCAGACGGGCGTCCATAGCTTAGCTCCTGTCCGGGCCGGCGAAGCGCGCGACCACCTTTGCATCGAGGCCCGCCGCGCGGAGCGGCATGGCGAAACTGCGCTCTATAGCGCGCGCGGCGGCAGTGCGCGCAAGTCGCATCGGCATTTCACCGCCCGCCTGCCGGAGCAGGGTCTTTTCAACTGCCTTGCGATTGGCGGCATCCAGCTGCGCTTCCGCGTCGGTTACTGCCATCAGCAGGCGTCCGTCCCGAAACTCCTGCATCGCGTTGAGGTTGATCTGGGGGCCGCTCAGTTCCACTGGCGGCAGTGCGATGGTGAGCGTCTGGGTCTCGGCATCCCAACTCAGATCCTGCTCGGTGAGACGGGCAAGATCCACTTCATAGCGGACGAGACCGGGGACAATCAGCGTCTTGCGCGCCGACAGGCCGAACCGCCGCTGTTCCGAGCTGACGGCCGCCACGAAGCTGGCAACAAAGGGAACGAGGCGGTTTTGCTCGCGAACCGCGTCAAGGCTGGCGGCGGCGACGGTCACTGGATCGGGACCACGCCCGAACCAGCCGTCCCACGTCTTGCCGCCCAGCATCAGGCCACCGCCGATGGCGGCGCCGATCAGCAGCAATATGATGGCGGCGAGCAGTTTGCGGATCATGCCGCTCGCTGCCACATATTACCGTCGCGCGCCACCATTCCCCGCGTCTCGAGGTCGATCAGATGCGCGAGGACGGAGCGCCCGGCGGCGCCATGCAGGCGCGG
>CAZACH010000109.1:0-7566 GCA_964483275.1 uncultured Sphingomonadaceae bacterium
ACCTCCAGCGCACCCGCGCCTACGACGATGAGGTCTACGAAATGCTGCGGAAGTTCCCCGGCCGCTGAGACGCTGCGTCCTCGAAAGGGGAAGGGAGGGCGAGGGTTAGGTGAGTTTGGCTGCTTGGCTGAGCTCGGTTGTGATCTCTCCCCACCTTGAGGCCCGTGCTCGCCCCCGAGCGCGAGCCTTCTTTCTTCGAGCCCCACCAGCCCGGAGACGCGCTGACCTACCGCGAAGAGTTTCCCGATTTCGACTTCGACGTGCCGTCCGTCGTCACCGGCGCTTGGGACTTCGAAGACACCTCCTGGCGCCAGGACGTCTGCCCCTCATTCGTCTGCGACGTGTTCCGCCTGTGGATCGACTTCACCGATCCCCAGAAGCGCGAGCGGCCCAGCGGCCCAGCGGTCCGCAGTTCGTCATGGTCTGCGAGGACGTGACGATGCTCGAAAGCAACAGCTGGGACGACGTCGTGGCCTTTGTCGAAGACGGCAAGCGTCACTTTCCCAACTTCCCTCAACCGAAGGGCCCCGCATGAGCGATCGAATTCTGATCATCGAGCCTTGCACCCCCGACACCCCGGTCCGCTCCAGCGACGACGCCTGCGGATGGGGCTGCGTCGCTAGCGAGCTTCGCCCCATCACCGAGGGCGTCCTGCGGCCCGGGGAGCCCGTGCCGGCCGGCGACTGCCCCAAGTGCGGGTGCGACGCCTTCCCGATCCGTGCGGCGGACCGGGTGCGCGCCAAGGCGCGCGTATTCGCCGCGGTCGCTGTTGAGATTATTTTCGGAGAAGGCACGGATAGGTCGACCCAGCGCGCCATCGACCTGTCGCGCGAGGCCTTTCAAGCCGCCGCGATCACACGCGGCGTCGCAGAGAGCCTCGACCTTCACCCCCAGCCCGCCGAGGCGGCGTGATGGAGACGAAACCAATGATCCGCGAACTCACAGCGGAAGTCCGTTTCGAATCCGGCATCGACGCCCTGGTCGCCGGAAAGCGGTACGCCTTCCTAGCCATCGTCGGCGACCGCTACGTCGCTCGCCTTGGCGCGGCGGTGGCTGATGAACCGGGCTATTATCCCATTCCCAGCATTGGGCGCATTCCGACAGCATGCTTGAGATGCAAAAGCACGCTGATGCGCTCAACGCCGAACTCGGCCTCAGCGCTCGGGCTGCCGGGGAGCTTGTCGCCACGACGTTCGCGGCCGGGAGGGTGAACATCCCCCAGCCTGACGCCGCAGCCCTGCAGCGCCTTCCGGCGCGCAAGGCAGTAATTTCGCGGCGTAACGAAACCCTCGAACGGATCCTGAAAAATCCCCCGCCGCGCGGCGCTGTCATACGCTTCACGGACGGCAAGCTGCGCCCACGACCGCCGGCTGAGCGCGGGATGCCTGCATGGCTAGCCAGCAACAACACCGGCGTTCTAGTCTCTGTCCGTAAGTCGTCCGGCTCGATCAGGCTGCGGATGGAGTCATGGAACGCGGCGGGCGGTGACGATTACTACCGGACCTTCGATGTGGCTTCACCGTTGACGTTCTACGTGGAGACGATCCCCGTGCCCGGCGAACTCATCGACCTCGACCTCTTGCCCTCGCGGCTTCGCTCCTTGGAGCGTCGCGCCCGGGCGACACCAACCTCCCTCGCGGTCCACTCAGAGCCCCCCCTGATAGTGGCCGCAGGAGCGGGCGGAACTCCAGCCGCCCAACGGAAGGCCCGTCGTACGAGCGGCGGGCCTTCTTCGTTGTGACCACAACCACACCGGAGGACCTATGACGGTTCGCTCTTCGATCAACGCCTCAAACCTGAGGCGTGAACTCACGGCCCTCGAGGAGGCCTCGCCGAGCAGCGTCATCGGCGATGTCCTCGACGCGATGTTCTCTGCGGGGCGTGCCGCACTCGGTGCGCACGACCTGGGCATGCCGCAGAACGACGGCTGGGCCGAAGCCGAAGCGGTCATCTTCGATGCCGTCCGCCGCGCCAACCCCGGCAAGTTCGACTTGCCGATCGCGCGCGACGCGGCAGCCTGACCGACCTTCGCAAACTCCCGAGGCTGACCGAGGCCCCTCGCGCAAGCGGGGGGCCTTTTTCGGTCGTCCTTCACCGCCCTCTGGAGCGCTTAACCATGACCGACATCACCCCCGAAAAGATCATCTCCGACGCGCCGCTGGGGGCGCTCATTCGATTCAGTGACCGGACGACGCAGCCGCCCGCTCGGTTCAAGCGCAAGCTGTCGGCGTGGGAGAACGCCAACGGGGTGGGAACACTGGCCGAGGTGAACCCTGACCATGGCACGTTCACGCTTCACATGGGCGACCTGGGCGGGGGTGGCGTCATCGTGATGCGGGTCTATCGCACCTACGACCGGTCCAGCAGCCTGGCCTTCACCCTCGAGCGGCAAGCCGTCGAGGGTTCGATCCTGTGCGCGAACGTGTACGGCGGACGATGGAAGATCGACAAGATCACGGACGATGCTGGCGGGGCCGCATGGCTCCGGAACAACACCTTCGGCGAGTTGCTTCGCGTGGGCGCCAGCGGCGCCCTTAGCGTCGCACACGCCTCCGCGAGGGCCGCGTAGCTGTGGCCGACACCGAACGGCTGCTGCGTTCGCTCGACGTGCTGAAGTTGCAGTACCAGTCGGAGCGCGACGCGGCGATCGGCGACCCCGACCGAGAGCACATGGCGCCCCGGTTGGGGCGCATGGCCGACCTCATCGGCGACATGCGCTACGACCAGGCCCTGGTCGGTCGGCTGGCCGCGATCCTGGCCGGCGAGACCATGCCGAGCGTCGGTTTCACCGTCACCGCGCATCGCAGCGGCCAGCTCGGCGAAGCGACCGCCGACGTCAAAGAGGGAGGGGAGGTCGTTTTCTGGGACGATCTGGAGGCGGCGAGGAAGGCCGCCTCTGACCTCAACGACCGAACCTCTTTCGGCTCGAACGTCCGCTACGTCGCCAACCCCACCCCCCGCCGTCGCCACTAACCCGAAGGCCCGCAGCTTCCCAGCGCGGGCCTTCGTCATGTGAACCACTGCCCGGAGAGGCTCACATGTCTCAAGACTTCGAACCCACGCCGCGTCCCACCCACAGCCCGTGGGGCGGCGTCCAGAGCGCCAAGGAATACGCCCCCGGCATCTGGTCCGTCTGCACGCCCAGCCACGGCGGCTTTTCCCTGTCGCCCGAGCGCAACGCGAAGGTCGCGGATTGCTGGCGCTCGGACACGGGCTGGTACGAAGAAGACTGCGAATGGGCCATCGTGTGCGCCACCTGGCCCGAGTTCTTCACCGAGGTCTGGCGCCTGCAAGCCGACGTCACGCTGCGCAACTGGCATCCTGACGGCTACGAGGCCACCCATGGCGTCACCCTCACCGCGGCCAACAGCCATGCTGTAGCTGAGCGCGAATTCTGGGAGCGCCACATCGAGGACTTCGTCGTCCGTTCCGCGTGGGGCGATCACATGGCCTGGGTCCCCGAAGGCTTCGTGGGGGTGATCGCCGGCATCGGGAGACGCCCGGTCTGCGGCTCCCCGCGTGAAGAGCGATACTTCCTCGTACCTGCGTCCGAATACCGGCTCGGGAGCCACGGGTTCGTCATCGACCGTGCCCGACACGCCGAAATTCCGGCGCCCACGAACCCCCACGAACGCCGGCAGCGGGCCGCTTAGCAGCCTCCATCTCTTTGCCGCGCCTCGCTTCTCTCGGAGATTCCGATGACCAACACCCCGACCATCCTGACCGGCGAGCTCGTTGTCGCCGCCGACCCGAACATCCGCTTCCGCTCGACGAAGGACTACATCGGGGCGATGACCGAGATCACGGCGGCCAGCTGCGCGGCCGACGGATCCGGCATCGACCTGGAGTGGGGCGGGGCGTTCAAGAACTTCCCCGAGGACGGCATCACGCTCACCCATGATGGGGTCCTCTTGTACGAAGACGCGTCGGCGAACACCTATTCGCAGGACCAGGTGGCGGTCCTGACGCCGGATGGCACGCTCATTCCCCTGAAGGTGGAACGCGTCCACCCCGTCTTCATCGGTGATGTCGAGTGGGCCAAGCGCCTGATCGTCGCCGCCGAAGCCGCCCTAGCGGGCGTCGCCGAGGGCGCTCTTCACGACAACCTGCAGAACGCCGTCAACGAGGCCGTGCTGGCCGTCTGGCGCGTCAGGGCGCCGGCTCCCGCCACGCGGAACGACACCACCCATCGCTTCGAGGTCCGCTCTAAGGAGACGCGGGCGAACATCGGCTGGTTCTCCGTCGAGCGCCACGGTCGCGAGGCGGCCCGCGCGCACGCAATCGCCCTGCTGACGCAGTCCGGCGAGCGCTATGAGCTCGTCGAGCGCGGGCGGCCGGACATCGAGCCGGGTGAGTTCTGGCGGTGCGCGGAGGCGGGGTACACCGTGACGGAGTACATCGCGCCGCTGCCTGGCGGGGGGACCGAGGTTGAGCATTTTGATGCGTGCGGTCCGGACGGTGAGGAGCTGGTGGAGGGTTTCTATTGGGCTTCTGAGCGGGTGGCCTGGGAGGCATGTGATAGGCATCGGATGTTTGGATCAACGGCCCCGCTAGAAGACTAGCGGGGCCTTATGGCCTTCGGCCACTCCCGACCCGGGAATGGAAGATTTGATTGTTTGCTGATCCTCTCCCAGCAGCCCCGCCCGGCGAACCGGGCGGGGCTGTTGTCTTGCTGCGGGACGAGGATCGTGTTGCGCCCCCGACGGCTTTTGATCTGCGCCGGAAGGCGGGCAGGGCCGTAGCGCGCGCTCGGGCGGTCATACAGCGTCAGCAGAGTGGATCGAATCCGCATCACGTTGGACAGGGCGCGCCTGTGGGGCGTCGACCGCGGCGAGGTTGCACGTCACCTGACGGGCATGGCCGCCAAGACGCCGATCGCCCCCGTGGTGGCCAGTGCGGGGAGGGTCTCGACCCGGCAGCGCGTGGATGCAGGCGTCGTGGCATTCGGATGGACGAAGCGGAACGCGATGACCGGAGCGCGGGGAGCCGCGAGGCGGCCGGCGCGCGGATAGCCGGGTTGGAAGGGCGGACGACGGGAGGTGTTGCCACGGCAGCGACCTCACCGGCGGCAGTGTAGGCAGGCGGTGTCGCGGATCCGCCTCGGAGGCGACGACGGTCAGCCCTTCAACGCTCCTGCTTCGGGGCGACTCCGACGACGCGGAGGAGGATGACCTGGACGCCGGACAGCGTCGCGTTCCAGACGCGGCGCGTCGGGAGCCCCTAGGGGAAGCGGCGATGGCGGTGATGGGCGGGACGAGCACCACGTCCGTCGTTCATTGGTCACGTTGCGGAGCGGCAGGGCTCGGGTGGGCGGGTCTCCCAGCGGCTGTTGGGCGGACTTGGGGACGCCGGGCAGGAGGGGGCGGTAAGGCGGCGTGAAAAGCCCTTCTGGGGGTTGGCAAGACCTTGCTCGATGGACCTCGCCTCCGTTCATTCGCCCCCGCAAGGGACGCTGCGCTCAAAGCCCTTGCTGGGGCGCCTGCCCGAAGGCGCGAGACGGCCACGAGCTTCGGCTCGCCAACCTCTCAAAGAAGGGATCACACCATGCAAGTTACCTCTCCCACTTTCCTGACCGGCAACCTCTCCGACTTCGACCAACAAGTCCTGTTGCTGGAAGATGTCCGCGCCTACCCCACCGAGGACGCCCTGACCCAGCTCGGCACCGTGGTCATGAACGAGCTTCTGGACGTGGTGCTCGACACCGGCCTGGAAGATCACAACGCGATCATCGCCGAATCCCTCATCGGGGCTTTCCACTCCTGCCTGAAGCGTCTGGAACGCGACGCCGACCGGGCCCGTGACCAGATCAACGTCCTCAACCGCGATTTCGACGGTTCGGAAATCGCCGACTCCGAACTGCAGGAAGCGATGATGAAGGGCCGCAAGCTCGACGTCGCCATCGCCTCGGTGGAGTTCATCCGCGACGCCGCCCACGCCAGCTACACCGCTGCGACCGGTGAGGTCTGGACCGCCTGGACGGGCAACGTGAAGGCCTCCCGCACGACCGCCGCTCAAATCCAAGCCCGCGATATGATCCGCGCCAGCAAGGCCGCCAAGTACGCGGCAGTGACCCCCGGCGCACCTGTCGTCGCCTTCCGGGGTTCGCCCAAGGCCGATACCGCCGTCGACGCCGCACGCATCTTCGATGCGCTGAACTGGGCCAAGACCACCTACCCCGACATGGTCCTGGCCACCACGGGCGCGAGCGGCGCCGAGAAGCTGGCGGCCAAGTGGGCCCGCCAGAAGGGTGTGACGATCATCCTCGCCGCGGCCGACTTCGACACCAACGGTCGGGCCGCGCCCTTCAAGGCCAACGACGAGATGCTGCAGCTCGATCCGGTCTGCTGCCTCACCCTGCCTGACTCTCTGAACCCCGAGCGCGCGGCCAAGAACGGCCAGCCCTTCGGTCCGGCGCTGAACTTCGGTCAAAAGGCCGAACAGTCGGGTCGCAAGCACGTCAGGATCCTCCTCAAGGCCTAGCCTTCCCCCAGCCCCGCCCGGTTCGCCGGGCGGGGCTTTTCTCTGTTCGAGGGAAAGGGGGGTCGGGAGGAGGTGACCGGCTGACGCCGGAGGTTTCTGAACCGCCACAACCTCACGAGGGGAGCCCATGGCTGACGGCAATTTCGGCGACTTCGAGATCGACGAGGACCTGGACTTCGAGGCTCCCCCAAAGCGCGGCGGAAAGCGCGATCCGGTCAAGGCCGCGCCCTCGGCGCGCGACCTCGCGGCTGACCTGGCGCTCACGCTGCCAACCGACCGCGACGAGCTGCTACGCATCGCGACCGGCGCACTTGTCGACTACGACGCGGCGATCGTGCGCGACCAGGAGTCGGCCGCCGAAGATGCCCGTCGGCTTTATGACGCCACGATCTTCCGGATGAACGGCGACACTTGGTTCGCATCGTTCGGCAGTGACGACGCGCCGGGCTACGCTGTGGCGCGTCACACCGCCGCCCTGCCGGGTGAGACCCCGCGATGGAACCAGAAGGGCGCGCTTCGCGTCGAGGCTGACGGCGTGGTCGCCGCCCTAGCCTGCAAGGGCGGGTTCGACCTCGGCGGTCAGTACAGCTGGCACGCCCTGGAGCTCGACAAGCCGTTCTTCAGTTCGACGGGCTATCTGTCCTACCTCGGGCCGCCTGTCATCTGGGGCGCAACGCTGCAGGAGGCCGCTGCCGTCTGGATGCGAGCCGTTATCCGAGGCGAGCGAAAGCTGGCCATCATGCCGCCTGACTCGTTCGTCCGAACCAGGCCGCTGGAGTACGGCCACCTCATACATGCGCCCGTCCATTCCGCACCCGCCGGACTGATGGCGTTTCCGTTCTGACGTGCTCATTCGCGTAGCCCCGTCGGATCGCCGGCGGGGCTTTTCCTTTGGACGCCACCAAAGATCAGGTTTTCGGCAATGGCGAGCGTGGGCCTGGAGCTTCAACCTTCGCGGGTTTGTACGGCGCGTGGGGGTGATGGTCGGTGGAGGGGGGCGCCCCTTCGGGTCGGGCTCTACTCGGCTTCGCCTTACGAAGCCGCCAAGGCGTCTTCGCGGCCCGAGCCGCCTCCTGAGCCCCTACG
>CAZACH010000110.1:0-7447 GCA_964483275.1 uncultured Sphingomonadaceae bacterium
TGCCGAGCGCCCGGCAGTGATCCGCGCGACGACCGGGACGGCGACCGCGATCCCGGCCGGCAACACCCAGACGCGCGCCAAGCTCAACGAGGCCGAATGGTCCAACATGTTCGGCGATGCGATGCACGGCGCCGCGACGCTGCGCTAACACCTTCAGAGGGGGAGCTTGCGCATCGCCGCCATCAGCCGCCGGAACTCGGAAAGGTCGCCCTGCCCCTGTTCACGCCGGCTGAGCCCGGTTTCGACAAGGCGGTCCATCGGTGCCTCGTCCCAGCCGTTCATCGTGACGATCGGCAGTCCGACCTCGCGATGCAGGAGGCCCGATCGGGTCTCCACATCTTTTCAACTTCCTCTCGCTGGCGCTTGCGCAGAAACTGTCATTGTGGTCAGGATAATATCGGAACAAAAACACCGTTAAATGGAGAAGCGATATGCGTGGATTGGCGGAAAAATCGGTGATCGTCACGGGCGGGGGCAGCGGCATAGGGCGGGCGGCCGCGCTGCTGCTCGCCGAAGCCGGCTGCAAGGTGACGATCGGCGACCTGTCGCAGGCAAGCGCGCAGGCCGTGGCGGATGAGATAGCGGCGGCGGGCGGCACCGCACAGGCCGTTGCCGCGAACGTCGCGAAGGAGGAGGAGGTCCGCGCCCTCGTCGACGCGGCGGTCAAGGCTTATGGCGGGCTGCAAGGCGCGGTCAATGCCGCCGGCGTGCCGCAGGTCGGCAAGCTCGCGCACGAGGTTTCGGTGGAGGAATGGGACCGCTGCCACGGCGTCAACCTGCGCGGCCTGTTCCTCTGCAACAAATATGAGATCGTCGCGATGCTCGCCTCGGGCGGCGGCTCGATCGTCAACATCGCCTCGACCGCCGCATCGGTCGGCTTCCCCAACGGCGCGGAATATTGCGCCAGCAAGGCGGGCGTGATGGGCCTCGTGCGCGGCGCGGCGATCGACTATGCGACCAAGGGCATCCGCATCAACGCGGTGCTGCCCGGCGGCACGCTGACCCCGATGCTCAAGGGCGCGATGGAGAATGATCCGGGCCTCGAACCGGCGCTCGCCGCCGTCCATCCGATGCACCGTTTCGGCCAGCCCGAGGAAATCGCCGCCGCCGCGCGTTTCCTGATCTCCGACGAGGCGAGCTTTGTCACCGGCGCCGCCTATGCCGTCGACGGCGGGCATACCTGCATCTGACCCAGGCCCTGGTGGCCGGCGGCCTCACACCGTGATGACGTTGGCCATCAGCCCTTCCCAGGGAAAAAGCGAGGCGCCATTGTCGGCGCGCTCATAGCCGGTGTCGAGCGCCGCGCCACGCGCATAGGCCGCGCGCACCGCCGGCCGCGCGGCGACCCGGTCGCGCCAGCCGAGCATATTGGGATAGGCGGCGATGCCGGCCGGCGGCTCAAGATAGGCG
Source organism: uncultured Sphingomonadaceae bacterium (assembly GCA_964483275.1). Lineage (GTDB taxonomy): Bacteria > Pseudomonadota > Alphaproteobacteria > Sphingomonadales > Sphingomonadaceae > JBBCJR01. Next base: position 1,411 of record CAZACH010000110.1, read on the forward strand.
ACCCACGGGAAGCAGGCCATGTCGGCGATCGAATAATCGCCGCACAGATAGTCCCGCCCTTCGAGCCGGCGGTCCATGACCTGCCAGAGCGCGTCGAACATCCGCTCATAACGGCGCAGGGCATAGCTGTTGTCGAAGTCCGGCGCGATGCGCGGCGCGAAGGTGCGGAAATGCCAGAGCTGGCCGCCGATCGGCCCGATGCCGCCCATCTGCCAGAACAGCCATTGCTGCACGTCGAGGCGGCCGCGCGCGCTGTCGCCCCCGCCGAAGCGGCCGGCCTTGTCGGCGAGATAGTGCAGGATCGCACCCGATTCCACGATCGTCAGCGGCTCTCCACCGTCCGTCGGCTCATGATCGACAATGACGGGAAGCTTGCCGGTGACCGCGCCGCCGATCCGCGCCGGATCATGATGTTCGCCCTTGCTGAGGTCGACCGGGAGGAGGCGATGGGGAAGCGCCAACTCCTCCAGCGCGATGCCGATCTTGTAGACATTCGGGCTGGTCACGAAAAACAGATCGATCATTGATGCTCACTCCGCCAGAAAAAAGCGCGGCAGCTTGGATAAGCCGCCGCGCCATCAGGAAAGCGCCGGGAGGCAGGCGCCGAGGGCAGTTTGTCATGCGGTTCAGACGGAGCCGGAAAGGGTGATTTTCGAGCATTGGAGCGCGGAAAATCGTGCTTTGCAGCCCGCATGGACCGGATGACGGGCCGCCCTACATCTTGAAGCCCAGGGTAATGCCATATTCGGCCGGCCGGGCGGAATAGCGCACGATCGTGTCATAGGCCTGGATCGTGTTGGTCCAATAATATTTATTGAAGACGTTCTTGCCCCACACCGAAATGCGCCAGCTGTCATCGGCGGCATGGATGCCGGCGTTGAGGTTGACCAGCGCGCGCGCGTTGATCTTGTAGATATCCCGCTCGGCGGCAAAGGTGGTGAGGATGCCGATCGACTTGCTCTGCCCGTTGACGCCCGCGCCGACAAAAGCGCCCAATGAATCGGTCAGCGCGAAATCATAATCGGCGCGCAGGCTGTACTGAAGCTTCGGCGCGAACGGCAGGCGGACGCCCTTGAACGACGCCAGGATCGGCTCGCGCAGGCCAAGGTCATTGACCGTCGAGCCGACGACGCCGTCATAATTGCGCACCTTGGCGTCCAGATAGGTCGCCGCCGCCGTCAGGCTGAGGCCGTCCATCGGGCGGGCGTTGATGTCGATTTCCGCGCCCTTGATCTTCGATTTCGGAACGTTGACCAGCTTGTCGAGCGCGCCGAAAATCGGATCGACGAACTTGGCGCGCAGCTGCTTGTTCTTGTAATCATAATAAAAGGCCGCGCCGTTGATCGACAGCTTGCGGTCCATCAATTGCAGCTTGAAGCCGGCCTCGTAATCCAGCAGCGATTCCTGCTTCACCGCCTCATAGGCGTCGAAGATCGCGCCGGAGAGGTGCGGCAGGCTGCCCGCCTTATAGCCCTTCGAGATATTGGCATAGAGCAGGACGGTGTCGGACGGCTTGAAGTCGACGCCGACGCTCCACGAAGTACTGTTCTCGTTGAGTCGCTTGTCGACAAGTCCGGCGGTCAGGTACGTGCTCGGATCGACCGGCGAACCATCGGCATTGACGCGCGTGTCGAGGACGATCGACCCGCCGGTCGGGATCACCGGCACGACGCCGCCATAGACCGCGCCATAGACCGCATTGAAGAATTGCGTGAGCGTCAGGCCGGGCTGGCCGTTGAACTGCACATCCGTGTCGAGATACGGATATTGCGCCTGATCGCCGTTGAACGCGAGCGAACGGCGCTTCGCCTTGGTCTGGCGGATCCCGCCCTTCAGCGTGACCTGATCCGACACATCATATTCGACGTTTCCGAACGCCGCATAATTCTTCATCTTCTGGTCGGAATAATAGGAGCTGGCGACGATGCCGTTCACGAAGGTCGAACTGGTGTCGGTATAGGCGAGATAGGTGTTCTCGAAGACTTTGGTATTCTCGTAATTGGCACCGATCACCCAGCGGAAGACATTCGACGCATCGTTGGCGATCCGCAGTTCCTGCGTGAAGGACTTGATGCGGCCGACATCGTCGCGCAAGTCGAGGTCGACCAGGGCGGTGCCGCCGCCCTCGGTGGCGTTGTGGAACTTGAGATCGGAATAGCCGGTCAGCGAGGTCAGGGTGGCGAAGCCGAAATCATAGTCGCCGCGCAGGGTCGCCTGCTTGAACCTGTTGTCCTGATAGGGCGCGAACGCGCCCGGCGTCCAGTCGGCGGCGCGGGCGTTGTTCGGCGCAACCGGATATTGCAGTTGCGGGAAGTCGGCGGGCACGGGGTTTTGCGGCGCATTGGCGATCTTCTGCGGTGCCTGGGGGTCGTCCTGGTTGCGCCAGCCATTGACGTTCAGCGAGAAGCTGAGCGCGTCGGTCGCATCCCAGTCGACGATCAGGCGGCCGGCGATATTGTCGGTCTTGCCCAGCCTGTCGTCGCGCGTGTAGCTGCGCTGCCATTCGTCGCCATTGACGGCCTTGACCGCAAGGCGGGCGCGCAGCGTGTCGGTGAGCGGGCCGCTGATATGCGCCGACGCCTCGAAGGTGTTGAAGCGGCCATAGCCCACTTCGGCGCCCGCCGTGAACGTTCTGGTCGGCTTGGCCGCGACGAAGTTGATCGCGCCGCCGGTGGCGTTGTTGCCGAACAGCGTGCCTTGCGGACCCTTGAGCACCTCGACGCGCTCAAGGTCGAACGCGGTCAGCGACGACATGATCGGCAGCGAGAGCGGCACCTGGTCGATATAGAGGCTGACGTCCGGATAGGCGGCCAGCGAGGATTCGAAGAAGCCGACGCCGCGCAGCGTGTAGACCGGCGTCGAATTCGGCGTCGGCGCGAACGTCAGGCCCGGCGTCGCCTCGGCAAGGTCGGCGACATTGCTGACCCGCTGCGCCGCAAGCTGGTCGGCACCCAGCGCGGAGATCGACAGGCCGACCTCGCTGAGATTCTGCTCGCGCTTGTTGGCGGTGACGACGATATCGCCGCCGAGGAAAGCGGGCGCCGCCCCGGCAGCCGGCTGTGCGTCGTCTGTCTGGGCCATGGCCGTGCCGGCGATCATGAGCACCGGCAGCGAAACGGCAAAGCGGAACGATCGTAGATTCGCGGTCATCGCGATCCCCTCCTGTTATCAACGACGGTGAGTCGCTTCCTATGGGGTAGGCGTAATTTAGCCTGACCAATTGAACAATAGGAAAAAGGCAGCTTATGGGACAAAGCTGTCCGATAGTGGCACGGCAGCAACAGCGGTGGCGCAGAGAGGCTCTCCCTCCGCCCGTCAGATCAGGCTATCAAGCGCTTTTATTTCAGAGGCATATGGCTCGAACCCGGAAGGAACGCACCAGGCGCGCAGACGCTCCAGCGACGGCTTGGCGCCTTTCAGCACAACCGGCGTCAACGCTTCCAGCCCGGCCGTGCCGGCCTGCGCGATCAGCGAGACTGTCTTGCTGGTCAATCCAGAACGGATTTCCGCGAGTTCCGCGCTGTCCAGCTCGGGATCGGCAAGGGCATTCCGCGCCGCCGCGATGTCATCGGCAAGGATCGCCCCCTTGCCCAGCGCATCGCCCACATCCACGGCCAGCGCGATCTCGTCTTCCAGCAGCCGGCGGATGAAGCGCCGCTGCGACGGCAGCCGCTCGCGCACCATCGCCAGCGTCGCCATGACGATGCCGAGCTGCTCGACCGCGACCTTGTCGTCGGGGTCGACGGCCGGCTTCACATTGTCGCCGAGCGCCTTGATCGCGGTCTGAAGCTGAAGGTCGAGATCGGGAACCATCAGAGCACCTCCTCGATCGTCTCGCGCATCTGTTCGGCGAGGGGATAGGTGATCATCGCCAGCCAGGCGACGACGACATCCTGATGGGTCTTGCCGCCGCGCGCCACGCGATAGCCGGTGCCGCCGCAGATCACGACCGACATGAAGCTGACCAGCACCCGGTAATAGCGCAGCCGCTTGCGGTCGACCGAGAGGCCGGACAGGCGCTCATATTCCTCCAGATACTGGCTCTCGGGCAGGAAACCGCTCATCAGCTCATGCTTCCCGTCCTCGCTCCGGTGACGGTAGGAATTATGCATCGACCAGGCGATGTCCTGATGGCGGTCGCCAAGCAACGCCAGTTCCCAGTCGAGCCAGGCGGTGATCTTGACCTCCTTCTCGTCGAACAGGAAATTGCCGCCGCGGCAGTCGCCATGGACGATCGAGACATGGTCGAGCGGCGGCGCGTTCGCGATCAGCCACTGATAGGCGAACTCGACCAGCGGCTCGTCCTCCTGGCGGTCCTCCTCCCAGACCCGGCGCCACCAGTTGACGAGGCGGATCACGGAAGCATTCGAGCCGACCGTGGCGCTGTCGAAATGCGGCAGGCGCGGCGCGAGTTCGGCCCCGGCGCGATGAAAACGGCCGACGTCCGCGAGGAATTGCTGGGCCAGCAACGGACGCAGGACCGGGCCGTAATTGAGGCCGATCCCCGTCACCTGGCTGGACGGCAGGTCGGTCGGGCGGGTCACGCCATCCACGAAACCATAGACTAGCGCCGGATAGGGCAGATGCTCGCCATCGGCATCGACCCAGTAGCAAGGCGGGACGGGCACGACGCCGTCCAGCGCCTGAATCAGCTCGAACTCGCGCAGACGGCTGGTCTCCACCACCGATTCCGGCGGCTCCATGCGCAGCACCATCGGCGTCACGCGCCGCTCCGCGCCCTCCGGCCCCTTCCATTCGAGGTCGAATGCGACCTGGATCTTGGACGCGCCGCCCGTCAGCCAGCGGACACGGGAGAGCGCGAAATCATTGCCGATATGGCTGGCGATCAACGAGCGGAGGCCCTCGACGATGCGCTCCATGCCGATCGGGACATAGCCGGGGCCGGACCGCAGCCGCATCTTGCGGGTCAGGATGCGATCAATCTCGGTCTCGACCGGAAACTGTTTTCGAACCCGCTCGATGAACGCCGGATCGGGCGCGGCGCGCGGATCGCCGCGAAGCGCGCTCTGGATCGCTCTGACGGCACCTGCTTCTGTCACGACATCCCTCCTGCAAGGGTCCGGCGACCCTTTTCGAATATCTGCCCGGCAATGGATGAGACGTCAACAGCTACTGGACCATATGGTCAGCACCCGTCGAATGGTCGATATCAGACTGAAATGACGACCTTGCCGAAATGCCCGGCCGCCTGAAGATAGCGATATGCCTCCGGCGCCACCTCGAAATCGAAGACCCGGTCGATCGCCGGACGAATTTGGTGCGCGGCAAGCATGCGATTCATCGCCACAAACATCTCACGCGATCCGACCATGAAACCGCGCACCGAAACGCCGCCGGTCAGGATCGGCAGGGGGTCGATCTCGGCCATCGACAGCACCCCGATCATCTCCACCGACCCGCCGCGCGCGGTGGCGGCGATCGACCGGGCGAGCGTGCCGGGGCCGCCCACTTCGACCACCTTGTCGACGCCGCGCCCATCGGTCAGGCGCCGCACCTCGTCCTGCCAGTCCGGCACGGCGCGGTAATTGATCGTCTCCGACACGCCCATGGCGCGCAGCCGGTCGAGCTTCTCGTCGCTCGACGAGGTCGCGATGATCCGCGCCCCGGCGGCCTGGGCGAACTGGATCGCGAAGATCGAGACGCCGCCCGTCCCCAGCGTCAGCACCGTCTCCCCCGGCTTGATCGGCCGCGCGCCGAACAGCGCGTTCCAGGCCGTCACCGCCGCGCAGGGCAGGGTCGCCGCCTCCTCGAACGAAAGATGCTCGGGGATGGCGACCAGCCCGGATTCGTCGAGCAGGCGATATTCGGTGAGCATCCCGTCAATGGCGCCGCCCAATGCGGAACCCAGATCGGCATCGATGATCTCGCCGCCCAGCCAGCTCTGCATGAAGATGCCGGCGACGCGATCGCCCACCGCGAAACGCGCGCAGTCCGCGCCGACCGCGACGACCTCCCCCGCACCGTCGGACAACGGCACGATCGAGAAACCGCCGCCACCCGGATAATGGCCGTTCGC
>CAZACH010000111.1:0-7446 GCA_964483275.1 uncultured Sphingomonadaceae bacterium
CCGCCGGTTTCACCGCTGCGCGACGGCGAGCGGCGCGTTGGGCGTCATCGCGAACGCCTCCGGACTATAGAGCGCCTCGACCCGCGTCGGCGGCAGGTTGAACTGGCCGGCGCCGTTCAGCCGCATCACATATTCGGTGGTGAAGCTGCCGGTCGGCACCCAGGAATAATAGGCGCGATAGCTGTCCTGCCGCCGCTCGACATAGCCCAGCGAGGCCGCGCCGCGATCCTGCGTGCCGCCGCCGAGCAGCGACGACTGGCCGCCGAGGTCGCTGACGATCGTCGCGCCGGCCGGGATCGGATCATTGACCACCACCCAGTTGCGCTCCGCCGCCGCATCGACGGTGAGGCGCACCTTGACGACATCGCCGCGTGACCAGCGGCCCTTCACCGCCTGTTCGACCGGGATCATCTCCCGCGACAGGCGATAGCCGCTGCCCAGCGGCCGGGCGAGCGGCACGGCGGCGCGGCTGGTGACGACCGCCCACGGCGCGCCGCCGCCCTGATGGCGCATCAGCAGCGTGCCGCCGCCGGACGGCCAGCCGAGCGTCACCGGCGTCGGCTGCGCGCTGCCCGCGAAGGCCACGCTGCGCCGGCTGCCGCCCAGCGTGACGCTGGTGCTGCCCGTCACCGCCGCCGTCTCGAACGAGGCGGCGAAGCGGCGCACGGCGACGCTGCCCCAGGCATTGGCGGTGGTCGTGTCCCAATGGCCCTGCTTCTGGCGGGCGATGGCGCCGCGCAGCAGCAGCGGCGCATCCTCGCGCCAACCGGGCCGCTCCATCACCGCCAGCGTCGCGCGCACGGCGCTCTCGTCGGCGGAGTTCATCATCCACCACAGCACGTCGTCGCGCCCGGTGCGGAAGGCCAGCGTCGTGCCCTGCGTGTCGAGCCGGGTACGCAGCACCTGCTCGGCGGCGGCAAGGCGCGGGCCGGCATTGGCGATGCCGGGCAGGCGCTGGAGGATGGTGATGAGGTCGATCAGCGCCCCAGTCGGCAGGTCGCGCGGGTCGGCGTCCAGCCCGTCCAGCATCGCCGGGCGGGCGGCCTCATGCCGGGCGAGCGCGGCGATGGCGGAGAGCTTGCGGATGGTCAGGCTGCCGGTGAACCAGTCCGGCCGCTCGACGCGGCCGTCGACGAAGCCGGTCAGCCCCTCGATCATCCGTCCGCGCGGGCCTTCGGGAATGGTGCGCCCGTCCTCCGCCGCGATCGACAGCAGATAGGCGGTCAGCACCGGGCTGCCCTCCAGCCCGTCGCTCGGGAAGTAGCGGGCAAGGCCGGAACTATCGAGATAGAGCGGCAGGCGGCCCATCACCTCGTCCCACAAAGCGGGGGCTGAGAGGGCGACGGCGCGCGAGGTGAGCTGCTCAAGGCAGGTATAGGGATAGGCCTGCATATAGGCGCGCACCCCGGCGAGCGAAGCGCTGAGACTGGGCGACAGCGCCACCTCGACACCGCCACGGCCGGGCAGGGCGCCGGCCGGGCGCTGCACCGGCAGCTCGGCGCTGCCGTCGACCCGCATCAGCGTCGATTGCAGCACGGCGTCGGGCACGGCCGGGATCACCGACTGGGTGACGCGGATGCGGTCGGTCGCCTTGCCGTCGGCGCTCGCGACGTCGACCTGCCAGGCGAGCTGGTCGACCCCGCGCGGCGCGCTGGTGTTCCAGAACACGGCGCGGGCCTCGCCGGGCTTGAGGTCGATGGTTATCGGCGGGCCTTCCATCACGGCGGGCGTGACCTTGGCGGTGGCGGTGACCTTCATCGGCCGCTCGCTGCCGTTCCTGAGCGTGAACACCGCCTGATAGCGGTCGCCGTCGCGGACGACCGGCGGCACGCCCGCGAAGATCGACAGGTCCTGCACCGTGCGCACCTTGGCCTCGCCGGTGCCGAACAGGTCCGGCCCGGCGGTGGCGACGGCGACGATGCGGAAGCTGGAGAGCGCATCCGACAGCGGCACCTGCACGCGGGCGCGCCCGGCATCGTCCAGCTTGACCCGGCCGCGCCACAGCAGCAGCGGCTGGAAATTCTCCCGCGCCACGGCGGCCATGTCCATGCCGCCGCCGCCGCCGGCCTCCACCGCCTTGCGGCCGTAATGGCGCTTGCCGACGACCTGCATCTGCGCGGTCGAGGTGAGGACGGACAGGTCGCGCTGGCCCATCATGCTGTCGAGCAGCGCCCAGCTTTCATTCGGCTGGAGCTGGAGCAGCGCCTCGTCCACCGCCGCCACCGCGATCTCGGCATCGGCGGGCAGCGGGCGGCCCTTGGGCGCGGCGACCGTCACGTCGACATTGGCGGTCTGGCGGACGCGATATTTCTCCGCGTCGGTGCTGACGTTGACGGCGAGGCGATGCGCGTCCCAGCCGACGCGCAGGCGGGCGACGCCGACGCGGAAGCCGGGCTTGGCGAGGTCGACCAGCGCGGTCGGCCGCGCGCCGTCGCGCGAGAAGAAGGGCAGGTTCCAGTCGCGCGCCAGTTGCGCCAGCCACAGCCGCCAGCCGGCGACGCGGCCGCGCACGGCGAGGACGGAGACATAGACGTTGGGCGCATAGGCGCCCTGCATCGGCACCTCGACCACGGCATTGTTGCCGTTGAGCGCGGTGACGAAGCTGGACAGCACGCCCTCGCGCTCCACCGTCACCAGCGCGGTCGCGGCGCGGAACGGCATGCGGACCTGAAGGCGCGCCGTCTCGTTCGGGCCATATTCGGTGCGTTCGGGGATCACGTCCATGCGGTCGCCATTGTCGCCGCCGAACCACCAGTCGTCCGCGCCGACCAGCCAGACGCTGCGCGTCGCGCGGGCGACATTCCCGGCCTTGTCCTTGGCCGTCGCCTGGACATAGACCTCGCCCGACACGCCGGGGTCGATCTTGCAGGTGATGATGCCCAGCCGGTCGGTCGCGTCGGTGCAGCCCTTGCCGAGAATCTTCTTGGTCCGCTCCAGATTGTCATAGGCATAGAAGCCGCCGATCAGGCGGCGGCGCGACGACAAAATCTCGCGGCTGAACAGCTCGACCTTCACGCCCTGCCCGCGCACCGGCTTGTTGTCGGCGTCCAGCACCACCAGCTTCAGGCGCAGGTCGTCGTCCTTCATCAGCCAGCCGTCGGTGCGGATGCCGAGCCTGATCTGCGCCGGGTCGATCGGCACGCGGGCCGACGCGGTCAGCACCTCGCCATTGGCGTCCTCATAATCCATCTCGACACGCAGGTTGCTGGGCTGGTCGACCTTGAACGGGCCGGGGATGGCGACGCGCGCGCCGCCGCCGGGGCCGAGCGTCGCCGGGATCATCTGGACGCGCGCGCCGCTGGACGGATCGGCATCGCCGCTGCCGTCGAGCGGGCGGGAGCCTTCGACGATGGCGTCGCCGCCGAAGCTGTAACCCTCATAGCCGGTCGGATCGACCGTGCGCGGCTGGACCAGCGCGCGCAGCTTGACCGGCATGCCGCCGGCGCCGCCGCCCGACAGATAGCCGACATAGAGGTCGACGGGCACTTGTTGGGGATTGACCTGAACCTGCTTCGGCCCCTGCACCGAGGCGCTCATCGTCGGCAGGCGATATTCGTCGACGCGGACGCGCGCGTCGGACCAGATCGTCTCGTCGTCCGATTTGAATTCGAGGCTGTAGTCGCCGAGCCGCGCGTCCTTGGGCGCGGTCCATTGCGTCTCGCCGATGCCGTCATTGCCGAGCTTCACCGGCATCTCGAACGCCACGCCGGAGCCGGCATGGCGCAGCGTCAATATGCCCTCATAGGGCTTGGCCGGGAAGGCGAAGCCGCTCGCGACCGGGCGGCGCAATATGTGCTTCATCGACACGGTGTCGCCGGCGCGGATCAGCGTGCGGTCGAACACGGTGTGCAGCATCTCGGTGCGGGCGCTCCAGCCGAACGGCATGTCGAAGTCATAGGGCGCGATGCCCTTGCTCCAGCTCGTCAGGCTGAAGCTGAAATCGCCGTCGGCGCGGGCGCTGACCATCAGCGGGTGGTCGTCATCATAGTCGCAGCTGGCATAGGTGCGCGGCTCGGGCAGCCCGCCCTTGACCAGCAGGCGGCCGAAGCGGTCGGTGCGCCCGGCGGCGAAGCGCTCGCCGGTGCAGCTGTCGCTGACCGCGATGTCGGCGCCGGTGACGGGCATGCCGTTGTCCAGCCGTGTCACCCAGACCAGCGAGGCCTCGCGGCCCCATTTGAAATGGACGCTCATATTGGTGACGAGCGCCCCCGCCGCGACATAGCGCGGCGTGTCGCGGCCGAGCAGCGCCTGGCCGAGGCGCGGGCTGGCGAGTTCGACGATGTGGAAGCCGGGCGTCTTGAGCGGGATGCCGACGACCTCGAAGCTCTTGCCCTTGCCGGGCAGCTCGACGGTCAGCGACTTGCCGGCGCCGTCGGGCAGCAGCGGCTTTTCGCGCGTGCGGTTGATGCGGATGGTCTCGCCGCCGCGCTTGACCTCCTCGGTATCGCGCTCCTCGGCCTTGTCGAGGCGACGCAGCCAGTCGGCGACCTCGGAGTCGGTCGCGTTGGTGAGCAGCGCCTGGCCGGCGATGCCCACCGCCTTGCCGCGCAGCGCCGGTTCGACGTTGCGCACGGTGACCGGCAGCACGCCGCCTTCCTTCTGCTCCAATATGCCGAAGCCGGAGGCGAACTTCACCAGCGGCGGCGCCTCGTCGACCTTGAGGTCGAGCGGGAAGCGGTCGGCGTTGGAAAGGACGCGGCCGCTCTGGTCCTTCAAACCGGCGGGCAGGGCGACGCGGACGGTGGTCGCGGCCGGCAGCGGGGCCGCGAAGCTGACGCCGCTGACGATATTGCTGCGCTCGCCGCTGTCGTCGAGTTGCGGGGCGATCTCCCCCTTGGGCGTCACCAGCCGGACCTTGGCGGCCTCCTCGCGCAGGACGGGCGCGGAGAAGCTGACATTGACCGGCTCCATCGGGTTGCAGCCGGCGTTCGGATTGACCCGGCGGCATTCGGCGCGCGCGGTGAAGGGCGCGCGGACGCTGTAGCCGATGCGCCGGTCCCGCCCCGCCGAAAAGCCGTTGGCGGTGCGGATCGAGGACGGCCACAGCAGCGCCACGTCATGCGACGGCGGCAGCGCGCGGCGGCATTTCAGGGCGACGATGCTGGCGAGTTGTTCGGTGCGGGCTTTCGGCTCGCTGGCGAGTTGCTCGATTCCCGCCTGTTCGAGGAAACCGCGCACCGGCCAGTCCTTCCCGGCCTGTTCCAGCAGCGTGTCGCGCGTCGCCTGCGGCAGGATGTCGACGGCGATCGCCTCCCCGACACCGTCCACCGCGCAGGCCGCGCCGCGCTGGACGGAGGCGAGGTCCGGCGTGCCGTTGACGGCGATCAGGAAGGTCTGGTCCTCGTCGATCTCGGTGCCCTCATAGGGCAGCATGGCGCGGATCGAGGGGCCGCCGGTGTCGAAGCCAAAGCGGGTCCGGCCGGTCAGCGCCTGTCCGGTGGCGGAGGCAAGGCCGGGGCGCACCGTGAAGCTGCACTTGAGGCCGCCGGGCAAGGTGGCGGGATAGTCATAGACCCAGGTGCGCGCGTCGGCCCAGCGGCCCTCGCCCTTGACCGGGCAATCGACCGTGAACGGATCGGCGGCGGCGGGGTCGCCGAACCGCACCATCGGCGCGGAGAATTTGGCGGTGACCTGACGGACGCTCTCGGCCGATCCGGTCGGTGTGAAACCCGTTACCTGGGGGCTGGCGACACCGAAGGCGGCGACCGGCAGCAGCGCGGACAGGCCCGCGAGAACCGGACCCCGTAGGCGGATGAGCATCGGCTTCCCCAATTGTTTCAGCCACCTTGCGACGTATGGCCGCCGAGGAAAAGCCCCTCAATCGTTAACGCGCCCCCTGAAGCCTCCAACCTCCGTTCGTCCTGAGCCTGTCGAAGGACGACCGCGCAAGCCTTCCCGCCCGCAACGGGCAGAGCGGATTTCACGGTTGGTGCGGTCGTCCTTCGACAGGCTCAGGACGAACGGAGCGGGGGGCGGTGTCCGGGAATCCCCTGAACGAACCTATTCGTGGCGCAGCGCGTCGATCGGGTTGAGCGCCGCCGCGCGGCGTGCCGGGAAATAGCCGAACACCACGCCGATCAGCGCGGCCACGGCGAAGGACAGGATGTTGATGAAGGGATCGAAGGTGAAGGGGATGCCCATCACCGGCGCCAGGATCGCGGTGGCGACGAAGGCGAGGATCACGCCGATCGCGCCGCCGAGGCAGGCCAGCGCCACCGCCTCCACCAGGAATTGCAGCAGCACCTCCTGGGCGAGCGCGCCGATGGCGAGGCGGATGCCGATCTCGCGCGTCCGCTCGGTCACCGACACCAGCATGATGTTCATGATGCCGATGCCGCCGACGATCAGGCTGACCGCCGCTACCGCGCCCAGCAGCGAGGTCATCACCCGCGTCGAGCTGGAGACGGCGTCGGAAATCTGGCGCGTGTCGAGGATGTTGAAATTGTCGGGCTGGTTGCCGACGAGGTTGCGCCGCTCGCGCAGCAGGTCGGTCAGCGAGGCGGTGACGGCCTGCGTGTCATAGGCGGTATCCACCGCGATCATGATCGAGCGGATCTCGCGATTGCCGGTGAAGCGGCGCTGCACCGTCTTGAGCGGCATGATGACGACATCGTCCTGGTCGTTGCCGAAGCCGGCCTGCCCGCGCGTCGCCAACACGCCGATGACCTCGCACGACACGTCCTTGATGCGGAAGCGCTCGCCGATCGGGTCGACGCCCTGGAACAGGTTGGCGACGATGGTGTTGCCGATGATGCAGACGGCGCGGCCGGCCTGCTCCTCCGCATCGGTGAAGGTGCGGCCGGAGGCCAGCGCCCAGTTCTGGGCGACCAGATAATCGTCGGTGGTGCCGTTGATCGTCGTCGACCAGTTGGAGGCGTTGCGCACCGCCGTGCCGCTCGACTGCGCCTGCCCGGCGATGGCCCGGACGCCGCCGATCTGGTCGCGGATCGCGTCGATATCCTCCAGCTTGAACGGCGGCGGGCTGTCGCCGCCGCCGCCCGGCCCCATGCGCTGGCCGGGGCGGACCATCAGGATGTTGGAGCCGAGGCTGGAAATCTGCTCCTTCACCGCCTGCGTCGCGCCATTGCCCAGCGTCACCATGGTGATGACGGCGGCGACGCCGATGACGATGCCGAGGATGGTGAGGAAGGAGCGCAGCAGGTGCCGCCTGATCTCGCGCAGCGCGAGGGTGAGGGTGGTGCCGAACATCAGGCGCGCTCCGTGCGCTCGATGCCGTCGACCAGCCCGTCCTTGAAGCGGACGATGGTGTGGGCGAACGCGGCCATTTCCGGTTCGTGCGTGACCATCAGGATGGTGATGCCGCTGCTGCGGTTGAGGTCGGTCAGCAATTCCATGATCTCGACCGAGCGCTCGCTGTCGAGATTGCCGGTCGGCTCGTCGGCGAGCAGCACGTCGGGATGGGTGACGATGGCGCGCGCGATGGCG
>CAZACH010000112.1:0-7424 GCA_964483275.1 uncultured Sphingomonadaceae bacterium
AACTGTAGCTTCCCAAGCTACTAACGTGGGTTCGATTCCCATCACCCGCTCCACTTCGACTTTCCAGGGTCTTCCACCGAACGCCAGGGAACGTCGCAAGTCATTGTCAGGATTGAGGATTTTTAGCCAGCCCTCATCCACTGACATCCAGCAAAATCCACTCCCAGCCGCTTCAGACTGGTACATTGAGTGGTACATCGGCAATGCGGTGGTTCCCAACTCCGCATTGTTGCTGGAGGAGCTGCTACCCCCTGGGGAACATGCATCCAACTCGCTTCGCAGGAGTTGGGCTCATGCTGACAGACCTCAAAGCTCGACAAGCCAAGATGACTGGCAAGTCGTATGCAATCGCCGATTTCGACGGCCTCTACCTCAACATTTCAGCCACCGGCTTCAAGGCGTGGCACTTCCGCTTCTCGTGGGGCGGCAAGCGCGAACGCATTTCCTTCGGCGGTTATCCGGCCCTTTCCCTGAAAGAGGCCCGCGAACTGCGTGACGAGGCACGGGCGCTGCTGGCCAAGGGTGTCAACCCACACTCTGACCGCAAGCGTAAGCGCCACGCGATCGTGCTGGCCGGCGACCACACCTTTCAGGCTGTCTATGACAAGTGGTTGGCGCACCGCAGCTTGTCTCTGGAAAATGAAGGCCGGCAAAGCACACCCAAGCAGATCGAGCGCGTCTTCAAGAAGGACGTCTTTCCCCTGCTGCGTCACATGGCCATCTACGACGTGACCCGCGCCCACTTGTTGGACATCATCGGTCGGGTGGAAGAGCGCGGCTCTTTTTCGGTGGCCGAGAAGCTGCGCACTTGGTTCACGCAGCTCTTCACGTATGCATCGGTGGTGGTGCCCGACATGGGTGACAACCCGTCCAAGGATCTGGATGTGGTGGCGATGCCACTGCCGCCGGTCGAAAACAACCCATTTCTGCGCATGCCCGAACTGCCGACGATGTTGCAGACGCTGCGCACGTACCGTGGCCGCCCCAATACACGACTGGGATTGCGGTTGCTGATGCTGACGGGGGTGCGCACCGGCGAGCTGCGCTATGCCACGCCAGATCAGTTCGATATGGAGCGAGGTCTGTGGATCATCCCCGTGGTGAGGCTTAAGCAACGCAAGCAGCTCACGAAGAAGAAGCGCCAGCGTTTCTCTGACATTCCACCGTACATCGTGCCGTTGTCGCTGCAGGCGCAGGAAATCGTTCGGCATCTGCTGGAGAAGTTCAAGCCGGCGCAGGTCTATCTCATCCCCGGTGATTGGAACCTCAAGAGCCGCATCAGCGAGAACACGTTCAACGGCGCACTCAAGCGCATGGGGTACGAGGACCAACTCACCGGGCATGGCATTCGCGCCACGATTTCGACCGCGTTGAATGAACTGGGCTATCCGCCGAAATGGGTGGATGCCCAACTCTCGCATGCCGACCCGGACAAGATCAGTGCGACCTACAACCACGCCGAATACGTCGAGCAGCGCCGCGTCATGATGCAAGATTGGGCTGATCGTCTGGACCTGTTCGAGCAAAATCAGGTCGAGGCAGCCAGCACGCACCTGACCATCACGCTCCAAGGTCTGCCTACCATTCCCGGACAGGCCGCCGCTCATCCGCCCGTCATGGACCCCAACGCACCCCAGTTGGTCGTGGCTCCAACCCCCGATGCGCCGCTCGTACCGGCTTCCGTGCACCGGCTGTCTGCCGTGCATCTTCCCGAGTATGCGCGGCCCCGGCTCTCGGAAGCGCAGCGCGAGCGGATGCAATTGCTGGAAACGTTCGAGGCACCGCACAATTTGCCTGTCGCCGAGTACGCCAAACTGGTTGGCAAATCACGCCGCTGGATCACCTACGAGATTCAGGCGGGCAATCTGCTGTCAATTCACATGGGAAATCGTGGGCAGCGCGTCCCGGACTGGCAACTCGATCCCGTCAAGCACAAGCTGATTCAGGCCATCCTGAAGCAGGTGCCACGAAGCATCAATACTTGGCACATCTACCATGCACTTCTTCGGCCTTACGATGCTTTGGGCAAGCTGCCAGCAATCGAGGCAGTCGGCCCGACGAACCTGCATCTTGCGGCTCGGCTCGTGACTGCGCAGAGTCTTGAGGCCGGCGAACTTGCAGTGCAATCGGAGTTTCCGGTGCCTGCTATGCAAGCTGCTCAGCTGCTGGTGAAAAACAGCATGAAGGTCGATGTATCAGATGATCTGGCAGTCCATTGAGATGTGTCGCCAAAGGACATTGTCATCCAGCTATGGATGGGTTTCACAGCATGCTGTGGAGCGCTGAATCCACGGTTTTCGGCCGTAATGCCAAGATCCGGGGGTGATGCTGTCTCGCTATGTGCTCATACCGATCAGATATGGCGACAACAAATTTCTTTGGCCCATCTTGGAGGCCGCGCAACATCGGCCACCATTCGTGCTCCGTGAAACCGTTGGTATATCAGGTCATACCAAATCGGTTTTGCCAAGATCAGTGTGACTGATGACGCTGGTATCGTGAGCATCGCCATCGCACTTGCATCGTCACTCGTTGCCTTCCTGGCAACGAGTGAGCTATCTGCATGTTGCTTACGTGATTGCTTCCGACAGAGACGGTCAGCGGGAAAGTGCTCCGTCTTTTCCCACAGCAAAAAATGCCTGGGATTCACGCTCAGGCAAGAACTACTGGCCAATCGGGTGTTGGTCACAAAGGAGCGTGCCATGTAGTTCTCCTGGAAGGAGAAGGGAGCATGTACGACAATGCACCGCCATCAAAGGTCTTCTATCGTCCAATCGAGGCATCTATCCGCTGGGCGGGTCTGCTGCGCTTCAAGCGTGCCATCCTGGCCTCGATCTCGTCGCAGAGAAATCTGCCCCAGTCGTTGGACTGCCCACGATGGGGCGAGCTACGGTTGTACACAGATCGTATTTACGATGGCATCCTCAATGGGGAACTGCCGTTTGGCCGGAACGGCGTCACGGAGCAGGATGCCGCATTGATCGACTCCCCTGATCTGACGGTTCGTCACATAGATCTGAAACGCTGGATATGCCAGTACTACCCTGAGCACAGGCCCGGCTTCCTCTTCTCCCGCAGCGAACGCATTGCTCATCCCGTAATCTCATTGGAGACCGGGCAAGCCATGTTGGTCGAACGACAGGCTCTCAAATCAGCCTTGGAGCAGTCCAGGCGCCAACTTCGCGAGCTGCAGGACAAGCACGACGCGCTGCTCAAGCAGTCCACGGTGATTCCCGCCTGCGCGCAGTGCCCGATCAGCGATCGGGCCGAGGCCACCTACCTGAACATCATCGGGGGCATGCTGGAGCTGATGCTCGGCCAGTCCCCCTCGGGCACGCCGTACTCCAGCTTCAAGACCCAGGAGGCGGTGGTGAGCGCCTTGGTCGCCCATCACAGTGGCGTCATGGGGATCGCGGAGCGGACATTGAACGGCAAGTTCGCCACGGCCAGGCGCCGGCTGCATAGCGCCACCCTCTGAGATTTTCCAGCTTGTATGTGCAGTCGCGGAGATTGCATTTGCAATGTCTTTCCGCAGCCATGTCTATTGAATAGAGGTCACGCCAACAAACGCCACTGAGCGTTCAGGAGTGACCGCCATGTCGCAAACACCTGTACTGCCACCCAACGAGCGCCGCATTCTGCGTCTGGAAGAAGTCGAAGCGAAGTCCGGCTTCAAGCGTGCCCACATCTACAACCTGATGAAGAAGCGCCAGTTCCCGCAGGCGCTGCGCCTGGGTGTGCGCGCCGTCGGCTGGGATTCCATCGAAATCGATCAGTGGATCGCCGAGCGCGTCAACAACCGGGCCTGACCCGTTCTCCCGCGGACCTTCCATCCTCACACGGAGAACGCCATGCAGGTTGTATCCATCATTTCAACGAAAGGTGGCGTCGGCAAGACCACCACGGCCGCGAACCTGGGCGGGCTCGTCGCCGACGCGGGGCTGCGCGTGCTGCTGCTCGATCTCGACGTGCAGCCCACCCTGTCGTCCTATTACGAACTGGGACACCGTGCGCCTGGTGGCATCTATGAGCTGCTGGCCTTCAACGAGCGCAACCTCGGCCAGCTCGTGTCACGCACAATCATTTCGGGCCTGGACCTGGTGCTGTCCAACGACCACCGGGGCGAGTTGAACACCTTGCTGCTGCATGCGCCGGATGGGCGCCTGCGGCTACGGCACCTGCTGCCGGTCCTGGCTCCTCTCTATGACCTGGTGCTGATCGACACCCAGGGCGCGCGCTCGGTGCTGCTGGAGATGGCGGTGCTCGCCTCCGACGTTGCGCTGTCGCCCGTGACCCCGGAAATCCTCGCGGCGCGCGAGCTGCGGCGCGGCACCATGCAGTTGCTCGAAGACATTGCGCCGTACCGGCACCTGGGCATCGAGCCTCCACCTCTGCATCTGCTCATCAATCGCGTCCACCCTGTGTCAGCCAATGCACGGCTGATCCAGCAGGCCCTGCGCGATCTGTTCCAGGACCACGCCGGCATCCGCGTGCTGACCACCAACGTGCCAGCCATCGAAGCGTATCCGCGCGCCGCGACGCGCGGCCTGCCGGTGCATCAGGTCGAGTACCGCCAGCCACCGGGCAGAGTGGCTCCCGCGGCGCTCGACACGATGCGCGCGCTCGCCGTCGAACTGTTCCCACAGTGGCGGAACCGACTCGCGCAGGTGTCTGGTCGATCCCAGCGGCCTCTTGAAACCGGAGGGGGCCGTGGCGAACGCACATGAACTGGCCCGAGGCCACAAACGGCTGCGCGCCCTGATCGAGTTCGCCGTGGGTGAAGGCTGGCACGTCAAGCGCACGCCGGGCGGACACCTCAAATTCACCAAGGCAGGCTGCGCCGCGATCTACACCAGTTCGACGGCAAGCGACCACCGGGCGACCCTCAACGCCCGCGCGCAGATCCGCCGTGCCGAGCGCGAGGCCCGCATGGCCCTGGCTGCCAAGGGGTGCGGTCATGGCTGAGATGACGTCCCAGGACATGGCCGGCAAGCTGCTTGCCGCCGGGTTCGAGCGCAACGGCCCATCGGCCACGGCCTTGAGCGACCCGATTGCCGACACGCCGATGGTCGTGACGCTGGATCAGTTGCGCCCCTACGACCACGACCCAAGGAAGAAGCGCAATCCGGCTTACGAGGACATTAAGGCGTCGATCCGCGAACGCGGCCTGGACGCGGCGCCAGCCATCACCCGACGCCCCGGTGACGACAGCTACATCATCCGCAACGGCGGCAACACGCGGCTGGCGATCCTGCGCGAACTGTGGTCGGAGACCAAGGACGAACGATTCTTCCGCATATCTTGTCTCTTCCGGCCTTGGCCCGAGCGCGGTGAGATCATCGCGCTGACAGGGCATCTCGCGGAGAATGAACTGCGCGGCGGTCTGACCTTCATCGAGCGCGCCCTCGGTGTCGAGAAAGCGCGCGAGTTCTACGAACTGGAGACCGGCACTACGCTGAGCCAGTCCGAACTGGCGCGCCGCCTGGGCGCCGATGGATATCCGGTGCAGCAGTCGCACATCAGCCGCATGGCCGATGCCGTGCGCTATCTGCTGCCAGCCATTCCGACTGTTCTCTATGGCGGTTTGGGACGCCACCAGGTCGAGCGGCTGTCGGTCATGCGTAAGGCGGGCGAGCGCACCTGGGAGCACTACGCCAAAGGACGCTCCCTGGTTCAGGACTTCGACGACTTCTTTCAGGAGGTACTGTCGCAGTTCGATGTCCAAGCCGATGAGTTCTCCGCGCAGCGCGTACAGGACGAGCTGATCGGACAGATGGCCGAGTTGCTGGGCATCGACTACGACGTGCTTGCCCTGGACATGACCGAATCCGAGAGCCGTCACCGTGCCTTGGTCAGCGACCCGACGCCGCCCTCGACGCCTCCCGCATTGCCCGAGCCGGTGGCCGTCGCGCGTCCACCTACCGAAACCGTGCCGCCCGTCGCGAGGCCTGCGCCGCCTTCAGGCGGACCAGCGAGTGCGTCCTCGACGCGCGACAGCGACGCGGACGCCAGCCAGGCGGCTGCGACGGCTGGCGACCTGCTTCAGGAGCACATCGTCTCGCCAGCGCCGACGACCGAGCGGCTCCAGTCCATCCAGCGCATGGTCGCCGACCAGTTGGGCGATGCGCTGCCGCACGATTTCTCGGCGAACGTCTTGCAGTCCATCCCGGTGCAGGCTGGCGGGCTCTATCCGATCTCGGATGTCTGGTACATCGCCCCCGGCCTGGACACACCCGAGCACCTGCGCATCCACGTCGCGCAGTTTGCCCGCGAGATTGCGGTCGAGGCAGACCTGGGCGAGTGCATCGATGACCGCCCAGACGGCATCGGCTTCGCCTGCCGTGCTCGCACCACAAACCCAGCGCCGCTGGGCCGTGCCATCCATGCGCTGTTGGCTTGCCTGGCCGGTCAGCAGCCCGCCGACGTCGGTCTGGACAACGGGCAACTCGTCATCGACCTGCCGGCGCTGCTGCACGGCCAGGGCGACGTAGCCCGACGATTGAGCGACACCGCGCTGGTCAAGCTGTTCCGCCTGCTGCGACTGGCCCGCCGCCTGCTCGATCTCGAAGCCGGCGCTGCGGACTCTGGAACCTAAGCGAGGGAGGCCAGCATGTCCACAGCACACCCACTCAACCAGGCTGTCATCGCCCAGGCCCTCTATGACCTGCGCAATGGGCAACTGCGCCGCTGCAAACTGATGGGGTTTGGCGAGGCAGAGCTGGATGCCCTCAAGCATCCCGCGCTGATCAGTGTGCTGGCCAACGCCAACGTCTCCTGGTGCTCGGTGACGGTCAACCGCGAAGTGCTCCGGCGGCTGCTCAAGCAGGCGCAGGACGTGGAGAAGGAAATCGCCACGGTCGATCGCATGCTGAGACTGGGTGCGAGCACCGAGATGGTCAGCCGGTTCTATGGCCTGACCCACCAGGAAGTGGCGCTTCGCCGCGAAATCCTCGGCCTGCCAAAGCGCAAGGGTCGCCATCCCGTGCTGGACGAGAAGCAGGACACGGAGCTGTGGCGGCAATGGAAGGCGGCGACCGGCAGCAGGAACGTCGATCTCGACGACGAGACCTCCATCCTCGACGCCGCAATGGATCTGGCCGATGGCATGTCGCTGCCTCTATCGGTCGTCTGGGCCGCGATCAAGAACTGGGTCGATCAGGGATTGGGTTGATCCATGGCCGTGGACGACACCGCACCACACCATGGCCCCATCGCACTCGCAGACCTGTTCGATGCTGCGCTGAAAGACCTTGCGCCCAAGCCCAGTGCGCCAACGTCCACACCTGCACAGTCACCCACGCCCGCCACGTCCGGCGATGCCTTCCTGTTCAGTGGCAACCGGCACGAGACCGTGCCTCGGCGGCTGTTTCTCGACCGCCGCCTGACGCCGCTGGAGCGCAACGCCTGGCAGGTGTTCCGGCTGA
>CAZACH010000113.1:0-7380 GCA_964483275.1 uncultured Sphingomonadaceae bacterium
CTCGGGGTCGAGCTGGCGCAGCGAGCCGGCGGCGGCGTTGCGCGGATTGGCGAAGATTTTGCCGCCCGCCTCGGCCTGACGGCGGTTGAGCGCGGCGAAATCCGCCTTGCTCATATAGACCTCGCCGCGCACCTCGAAGATGTCGGGAACATCGTCGCCCGACAAATGCTGGGGAATGTCGGCGACCGTCCGCAAATTGGCGGTGACGTCCTCCCCGACCTGCCCGTCGCCGCGCGTCAGCCCCTGGACCAGCCGGCCCCGTTCATAGCGCAGCGACGCCGACAGGCCGTCGATCTTCGGCTCGGCGGTGACGACCACCGGCGCATCCTCGGCAAGCTTCAGGAAGCGCCGGACCCGCGCCAGAAACTCCCGGACCTCCTCGTCTGCGAAGGCATTCTCAAGACTGAGCATCGGCCGCGCATGCGGCATCTTGCGCAGATGCCCCGCCGGCGCCGCGCCGACCTGCCGGGAGGGGCTGTCGTCGCGGACCAGCGCCGGAAAGCGCGCCTCGATCTCCGCATTGCGCCGCACCAGCGCGTCGAAGGCCGCGTCCGATATCTCGGGCGCATCCTCCTGATGATAGGCGCGATTGTGCCGCGCGACCTCCTCGGCGAGGCGGGCAAGTTCGGCCTGGGCCTCCGCCTCGGTCAACAGCGCAACGTCCTTCATGCCGCCTCCAGCAGCCTTGCCGCCTGCGCCCGCGCTTCCTCGGTCACGGCGGCGCCGGACAGCATGCGGGCAATCTCCTCGCGGCGTTCATCCTCGTCCAGCGGGTGGACGCTGGTGCGCGTGACCCGCGCGTCGCTGGTCTTGGATATCCGGAAATGGCGGTCGCCGCGCGCCGCCACCTGCGGGCTGTGCGTCACGACCAGCACCTGCGTCTTGCGGGCGAGCCGCGACAGCCGCTCGCCGATCGCGCTGGCCACGGCGCCGCCGACACCCCGGTCGATCTCGTCGAACACCAGCGTTCCCGCCTCGCGTTCGCCCGCCATCGCCACCTTCATGGCAAGGATGAAGCGGCTCAATTCGCCGCCGCTGGCGATCTTCATCAGGGGGGCGAAGGGCGCACCCGGATTGGTCGCGATCTCGAACTCGACGCGATCGCCGCCCGCCGCGCTCCATTCGCTCTCGGCCAGCGGCTCCACCACCGTGCGGAAGCGCGCCGCGTCGAGCTTGAGCGGCTTGAACTCCAGCGCCACCGCCTCGTCCAGCCGGCTGGCGGCCTGTTGCCGGGCCTTGCTCAAACCCTCCGCCGCCGCGACAAACGCCGCCCGCTCCTGCCGCACCCGCTCGGCGAGCGCCTTGATCCCGGATTCACCCAGCGCCAGCCGATCAAGCCGCTCCTGCAATTCCAGCGTCAGGGCCGGCAAGGCGACAGGCTCGACGCGGTGCTTGCGGGCGAGCGCGCGCATCTCGAACAGCCGGCTTTCGACCGTTTCGAGCCGTTCGGGGTCCAGCAACAGCGCCGCCCCGGCCTCGTCCAGCCGTTCCTCGGCCTCGCCCGCCTCGATCAGGGCACGGTCGATGGCGGCAAGCGCGGCGGCGAGACGCTCATCCTCGGCCGCGATCCGGTCCAGCCGCCGCGCCGCCTGACGCAGCGCCGCAAGGCCGCCCTCCGATCCCTGGAAAATCTCCTGAACCCCGGCAAGGTCCTCGGCGAGGCGCTCGCCCTTCTTCAGGGCAGCGCGCTCGTCGGCAAGCGCGTCCTCCTCCCCGTCCGTCGCCGCGAAGGCGCTGAGTTCGGCAACGGCGTGCTCCAGCCATTCGCGGTCGCGGCTCGCGGTCTCCGCCTCCACCTGCGCCGCGTCGAGCGCGACCCGCGCCGCCTGCCAGCGCCGATAGCCGTCGGCGACCGCGCTGGTATCGAGGCCGCCAAAGGCATCGAGCAGCGCGCGATGACCCGCCGGCGAAAGCAGGCCGCGATCGTCATGCTGGCCGTGGATTTCGACGATCATGCCGCCGACCTCGCGGAGCAGGCCGGCCGACACCGGACGATCGTTGATGAAGGCGCGGCTGCCGCCATCGGCCTTGACCAGACGACGCAGGATCACAGGCTCGCCGGCATCGCCCGCTATGCCATTGTCGGCAAGGCGGGCATGGACCGGATGGGCGGCGGGAAGCTCGAAGCTCGCCGTCACCGCCAGATCGGCGGCGCCGCGACGCACCAGCCCGGCATCCGCGCGCTGGCCGAGCGCGAGGCCGAGGCCATCGAGCAGGATCGACTTGCCCGCCCCGGTCTCGCCGGTCAGCACGCTCAGGCCCTGCCCGAATTCAAGGTCGAGCGCCTCGATCAGCACGACGTCGCGAATCGACAGGGCGGCCAGCATCACGCAACCCCTTTTCCGACCGACTCGTCCGGTCAGGCGGCGTGCCTCGTCACGATGCGATAGGCGCGCTCATACCATTTCGAGCCGGGATAATTATGGCCGAGCACGGCGGCCGACTTGCTCGCCTCCTCGGGCAGGCCGATGTGCATGTAGGTTTCGACCAGCCTGAACAGCGCCTCGGGCGTGTGACTGGTGGTCTGATATTCGTCCACCACCTTGCGATAGCGCAGCACGGCGGCGAGATAGCGCCCGCCGCGCTCATAGAAGCGGCCGATCTCCATCTCCTTGCCGGCAAGATGGTCGCGCACCAGGTCGACCTTGAGCCGGGCGTCGGCGGCGTAGCGGCTGTCGGGGTAACGGCGAATCAGCTCGCCAAGCGCGTTCAGCGCCTGCTCGGTGACCTTCTGGTCGCGTTCGACGTCCTGCACCTGCTCATAATAGCTCTGGGCGATCAGATAATAGGCGTAGGGCGCGTCGCGATTGCCGGGGTGGATCGACAGGAAGCGCTGCGCCGACAGGATGGCCTGACTGTAGTCGCGCGCGGCATAATAGGAAAAGGCGCTCATCAGCTGGGCGCGGCGGGCCCATACCGAATAAGGGTGCTGGCGTTCCACCTCGTCGAACAGGCCGGCGGCGTTCTTGTACTGCCCCCGGTCCAGCCGGTCCTTGCCGGCATTGTAGAGGGTTTCGACGTCGGTCGCGACGTATTTGGTGTCGGCGCCGGACGATTTACGACCGGCGCAACCGGCCGTCGTCAAAAGCAGGCCCATGATGGCGGAAGCGCTGATCGCGCGCACGACGGAGTTTCGCATGGCCGGTTCTTAGCGGAGCCGATGCCTCCCGCCAAGGTGCGGGCCGACGAAAGCGTTCAGGCGTCCAGCGGATAGAGGGCGACGGCGACGCGGCGCCCCTCGCCCGCCAGCAGATTATAGGTCCGCGCGGCGGCGCGGCTGTCCATCGGCTCGATCGCCACGCCGCGCGCCGCCATCGCCGCGACCAGTTCGCGGGTCGGGCGTGCGAGCCGCGCGCCGGTGCCGAGGATCAGCAGGTCCACGGGCGGCTTCGCCTTGGCGATGGGTGAAAGCTGCTCGGCCGTCAGCGCGGCGAGAGCGGGCGGCGCCCATTCCTCCGCGCCCTCGGGCCAGACGATGACGCCGCCGGGCAGCCGCGTCGGGCCGATCCGAAAGCCGACGCCCGAGAAGCCGGCGATGGTGATCGCACCGCCGGGATTGTCCTTCTGGAGCGGCGGCATGGCGTCAGGTCCGCTTCGTCGTCCGCTCGGCCCCGGCATTGTCGCCTTCCTTGGGACCGAAGGTATGCGCGCCCACGCCGAGCGAGATCAGCAGCGACGACGACACATAGATGGACGAATAGGTGCCGACGAGAATGCCGAGCAGCATCGCCGCGCTGAACCCGCGAATGACGTCGCCGCCGAAAATCAGCAGCGAGCCGAGCGCGAGGACCATCGACACGGTCGTCATCACGGTGCGCGGCAGGGTTTCGTTGACCGACAGGTCGATCAGCGTCTTGATGTCCATCTGCCGGTATTTTCGGAGATTTTCGCGGATTCGGTCGTCGATGACGACCTTGTCGTTCAGCGAATAGCCGACGATCGTCAGGATCGCCGCGACGATGTTGAGGTCGAACTCCATCTGCGTCAGCGCGAAGAAGCCGAGCGTGACGATGACGTCGTGGAACAGGCCGACCAGCGTCGACACGCCGAAATGCCATTCGAATCGGAACCAGGAATAGATGGCGATGCCCGCCATCGCGAACAGCACGGCGAGGATGCCGTCGCGGATCAGCTCATTCGAAACCTTGCCGGACACGGTATCGACCCGGCGGAAGCTGACGCCGGGATATTCGGCCTCCAGCGACGCCTGGAGCTTCTTGACGACCGCCTGCGACGCGGTCTCGTCACCCGGCGGCAATGGCAGGCGCATGGCGATATTATTGGGTGAGCCGAACTCCTGAAGCGAGACCTCGCCCACCCCCATGCGACCGATCTTCAGGCGCAGGTCGTCGAGCGGCACAGGCTGCTCGAAACCGGCCTCGATCATCAGGCCGCCGACGAAATCGACCCCCATGTTGAGACCGCGCGTCGCCATGAGGCCGATCGCCGCAACCGTCAGCAGCGCGGTCAGGGTGAAGGCGGCCCAACGCAGCCGGACGAACCGGAATTGCGTATGGTCGGGAACCAGTTTGAAAAGGCGCATGTCCGCTTTCCGTCAGATATGGATGGCGGCCGGACGCGCGCGGCGCAGCCAGTTGGCGACCAGAAGGCGCGTGAAGGTCACGGCGGTGAACACCGAGGTGGCGATGCCGATCGTCAGCACGATCGCGAAGCCCTTGATCGGCCCCGATCCGAAGATGATCATGATGACGGCGGCGATCAGGTTGGTGACGTTCGCGTCGAAGATCGTGCGCGATGCCTCCTTATAGCCCATCTCGACGGCGGTGACGACGCCACGGCCGCGCCGCTGCTCCTCGCGGATGCGCTCGTTGATCAGCACGTTGGCATCGACCGCCGCGCCGATCGTCAGCACGAATCCGGCGATTCCAGGCAGCGTCAGCGTGACGCCGAACAGCGACATGATCGCGAGGATCAGCGCCAGATTGAACGCCAGCGCCGCGTTCGCATACAGGCCGAAGCGACCATAGGTCACGATCATGAAGATCACGACCGCCACCGTGCCGACGATGCCCGCGATGATTCCCGAGCGGATCGAATCGGCGCCGAGGTCGGGTCCGACGGTGCGTTCCTCGACCACCTTCAGCTCGACCGGCAGCTTGCCGGAGCGCAGCAGGATGGCCAGTTCGTTGGCGCTCTCGGTATTGAAATTGCCGGAGATGATGCCGGACCCGCCAAGGATCGGCTCATTGATGACCGGTGCCGAGATCACCGAGCCGTCGAGGATGATGGCGAACGGCTTGCCGACATTCTGCTGGGTCGCGCGGGCGAATCGCTGGCCGCCCGCCGCATCGAAGCGGAAGCTGACCGCCGGCGAGCCATATTGGTCCTGGCTGATATTGGCGTCGACGAGCTGATCGCCCGACACCAGCGTCCGCCGCTCGACCGCGATCTGCGGCTGGCCGGACGGGTTGGACGGATAAGGCACGAGCTGGGAGCCGATCGGCGCGCGGCCCTGCGCGACGGTCGCAGGGTCGGCGGTGACGTCGACCATCTTGAATTCAAGCTTGGCGGTCTTGCCGATCAGCGCCTTGAGCGCGGCGGGGTCCTGCAAGCCCGGCACCTGGACGACGATGCGGTTCGCGCCCTGGCGGATAATCGTCGGCTCGCGGGTGCCGAGTTCGTCGATGCGGCGGCGGATGACCTCCGTCGCCTGCTGCATGGCATTGTCGACGGCGGCATCGAGGCCGCTTTTCGTCGGCGTCAGCACGATCCGGCCACCGTCGACGACGGAGACGTCCCAGTCGCGCTGGCCGGAGATGCCGACCGGCCGCGTCACCGCCCGCATACGCTCGACGGCGGCATCGACCTGCCCGGCATCGCGCAGCATGAAGCTCAGCCGGCCGCCGCTGGTCGAGACATCGCCGATCGCGATGCGGCCGCTGGTGCCCTGGCGCAGTTCCGAGCGGGCCGTGTCTTCCATGACCGACAGCCGCTGCCGGGCGATGTCGCCGGTGTCGGCTTCAAGCAGGATATGGCTGCCGCCCCGCAGATCGAGGCCGAGATGGACACGCTGCGAAAATGCGGTCGGCCAGCGATCGGTGGTCGCTTCCGGGAAGAAATTGGGAATGCAAAGGAGGACGCCGATCAGCAGCGTCCCCCAGACCATCATGATTTTCCAGCGGGGAAAGTCCAGCATCGCGGGATCAGTCGTTCGCCGGCTTGGCGCCGGACTGCCGAACCTCCTGCAAAGTCCCCTTGACCAGCTTGACGCGGACGTTCGGGGCCAGTTCCACCTCGACCTCGGGGTCGTCCGCGGCGGCGCGCGTGACGCGGCCGATGAGGCCGCCGCCGGTCACCACCGTGTCGCCCTTCTTCACCGCGTCGATCATTGCCCGATGCTCCTTCATCCGCTTCTGCTGCGGGCGGATCATCAGGAAATAGAAGATCACGAAGATCAGGATCAGCGGGACGAACTGGATGAACGCCGTTGCGGCACCCCCCTGAGCACCGGCTGCGGTCTGGGCGAAGGCTGGCGACGAGAACATGTGGCGGGCGCTTTCGTTGGATGATGAAGCCTTGGTTGGGGCGCGGCTCTAAAGCGCTTTGACCGCCGTTGCAATCGGTCCGCCGCACGCGGCTTGCGGCTGACATTCCTCGCGCCGCCGATTATGCAGCCGGCCATGACCGATCCGTCCGCCCTGCTCGCCCGCATCGCCGACGCGCTGGAGCGCATTGCGCCGCCACCGCCCGCCGATGCCGATCCGACCGCGCATCCCGCCTATCTGTGGCGCGACGGCGCGCTGACCGCGATCGCCGATTTCCGCGCCCAGCCGCTCGACCTGCTGCACGGCATCGAGGCCCAGCGCACCGCCCTCATCGACAACAGCCGGCGCCTCGCGGACGGCCTGCCGGCGCATGACGTGCTGCTGTGGGGCGCGCGCGGCACGGGCAAGTCGAGCCTGGTCAAGGCGGTCGCGGCCGCGCTTCAGGCCGAGGGCAAGGACATCGCGCTCATCGAGATCGGGCGCGACGCCCTGTCCAACCTGCGCGCCCTGTTCGCGCGGCTGCGCCCGCTCGACCGCCGCTTCATCCTGTTCGCCGACGACATCAGCTTCGAGGCGCATGGGGAGGAGGCCAAGGCCCTGCGCTCCCTGCTCGAAGGCGGCGCCGAGGCGCGGCCCGACAATGCCCGGCTGTATGTCACCTCCAACCGCCGCCACCTGCTGCCGCGCGATATCGCCGAGCAGGAAGGCGCGATCACTGTGCGGGACGTGGTGGACGACCGGCTGGCGCTGTCCGACCGCTTCGGGCTCAGCCTCGGCTTCCACGATGTCGATCAGCCGACCTATCTCGCCATCGTCCAGGCCTATGCCCGCGCCCATGGCTTTGCCTATGATGAGGCGGCGGCGCTGGCCTGGA
>CAZACH010000114.1:0-7376 GCA_964483275.1 uncultured Sphingomonadaceae bacterium
GGCCCTGCAACTGATTGTAGACCTCATAGGCCATGCGCAGGCCCGACGCGCCGATCGGATGGCCGAAGCATTTCAGGCCGCCGTCGATCTGGCAGGGGATCGCGCCGTCGCGGTCGAACTTGCCGTCGAGCACGTCGAACACCGCGCGGCCGTCGTCGGACAGGCCGAGATCCTCCATCGTCACCAGCTCGGTGATCGAGAAGCAGTCGTGCACCTCGGTCAGCGAGATGTCCTTCTTGGGATCGGCGATGCCGGCTTCCTGATAGGCGCGCGCGGCGGCGATGCGGGTGTTGGCGACATAGCTGCCGTCCCAGTCGCTGGTCTGCGTCTCGCGGCCCGAGCTGGTCGAGAGTTGCAGCGCCTTGATCGTGACCAGGTCCTTCTTGCCCATCGCACGCGCGATTTCCGGCGTGGTGACGATCGCGCAGGCCGAGCCGTCGGACACGCCCGAGCAGTCGAACAGGCCGAGCGGATCGGAGATCATCGGGGCGTTCATGATCGTCTCCATCGAGACGGCCTTCTGGAAATGCGCCTTCGGGCTGTGCACGCCGTTCTGGTGGCTCTTCCACGAAATGTGGCTGATCGCGCGCTTGATGTCCTCCTTGGAGGTGCCGTACTTGGCGCGATAATAGGGCGCGAGCTGGGCGAAGCCGGCCGGCGCGGAGCCCATCGGCATCCACAGGTCGTTGAACGTGCCCTTGAAGGGCGGCGGCAGGCCACCGAAGCCGGTGTCCTTCAGCTTCTCCGAACCGATGGCGAGCGCGATGTCGACCGCGCCGCTGGCGACCGCATAGGTCGCGCCGCGCAGCGCCTCGGTGCCGGTGGCGCACATATTCTCGACGCGGCTGACCGGGATGCCTTCGAGCCGCAGCGCCATCGCGGCGGGGATCGAGGAGTTGCCGACATTGATGCCGTCACCCCAGCAGCCGAACCAGGCGGCCTCGATCTGCTTGCGCTCGATGCCGGCGTCGGCCAGCGCCTCCTCGAAGGATTCCTTCATCAGCTCCGGCGAGCCGACGTCCCAGCGCTCGCCGAATTTGGAGCAGCCCATCCCGAGGATGGCGACCTTGTCCTTGATGCCCGTTGCCATGGCTTTTGCTCCTTAGGCCGCGCTGAGCGGCGTGGATTTCCAGAAATACCGATTATAGCCGCGCTGCCGGTCCTTTTCCTTGATCCGGTAGACCATGCGCAGCGGCGTGTCGGTGTCGACGCCCGCCTTGCCGATATCGACCATCTCCATCAGCATGCGCACGCCATTGTCGAACTGCACGAAGCCGACATAGAGCGGCGGCGCCGGGTGATAGGACAGCCAGTCGGCGGTCGAGGTCAGCACCTTGGCCGGCGCGTCGCGCAATGTCACGTCCTCGAAGCGCTCGCTCGGCGCGTGGCACTTCACGCAATATTGCAGCTGCGGGAACTGGACGGCGCCGCAATCGCCGCACTTGCCGGCGTTGAACGATTCCATCTGGTCGGCGGAGCGATACTGCTCGGTGAGCGGCGTCTTGGCGCTCTTTTCCGAGCGCATGCCCCATTCCGGCTCGATGCCGTTATAGAAGGACAGCATGCGCAGATAGCTGTCGGTCGGCAGCGCATCGGCGATGGCGCCCGAAACGCCGCGCGCCGGCTTCGCGCTGGCGATGGCGTCGGTTGCCTGGAAGATCAGCGCATCGGCGCCCTGGCCGAAGCCGACGAGCAGGATGCGCTCGCCCGGCTGGGCCTTTTCGAGTGCCGCCGCCAGCATCAGCAGGGCGTGGGCCGCGCCGGCATAGCCGACGCCATCCTCGAGGCCGCCCGCGACGGTGCCGGTGAATTTGAGCTTCTTGGCCACCGCGTCAGCCGCGCCCTTGAGATAGGAGGGCATGACGAAATGCTCGATGTCGCCGATCGCGAGCTGCGCATCGGCGAGCGCGGCCTTGACCGCGGCGGGGACGATGCGGCCATAGCCTTCGTCGCGCACCCAGCGTTCTTCCCAGATATAGTCGGTCTCGGCGTCCGCCGCGCGGAAGTGATCGACGAACACCGAATTGACGGTCGCCGCGCCGACCAGCCGCGCGATGATGTTCTCACCCGAGACCTTGAAGGCGGCCGCGCCCGCGCCGAAGCTCAGCTCCTGCGTGCTGGCCGGCTTGCCGGTCGGATTGTCCGAGCCGATGACCAGCGTCGGCTGCGTGCCCCTGAGGGCCTGCAACAGCGCCGAGGTGCCCGCGCGCTGCGAGCCGGCGGCGTCCGACGTGGCGATGCCGTCCGGCGCGCCGATGGCGCGCGCGACGACCGAGGCGTTCTGCAGGTCGGCATAAGGCAGATTGGTCGAGGCGAGGCGCAGCGCGTCGATCCCCGTCGCATCGCCCGCGCCCAGCGCGTCGCGGGCGGCTTCCACCGCCATGGTGATCGCGTCCTCGTCCCAGCTGGTGAAGGCGCGGCTGCCCTTGGCCTGGCCCTTCAGGCCGGGGGCCATCCACTTGTGGGCGTCGGCGATGATCGCGCGGTCGATGCGCAGGCGCGGCACATAGGCGCCGTAGCGGGTGATGCCAAAGTCGCTCATGTCGTTTGTTGCGTCCTCAATAGGATTTCGGGAGGTCGAGAACCTTCTCGGCGATGAAGCTCAGGATCAGCTGCTCGGTGATCGGCGCGATCCGCAGCAGGATCGATTCGCGGAACAGCCGCTCCACCTGATATTCGGTCGAATAGCCCATGCCGCCATGGGTCATCACCGCGCGGGTGCAGGCGTCGAACGCCGCGCGGCCGCCCAGGAACTTGCCGGCATTCGCCTCGGCGCCGCAGGGCAGGCCCTTATCATAGAGATAGGCGGCCCGCATGATCATCCAATAGGCGCTTTCCAGATAGGTCCAGTTCTCCGCGAGCGGATGCTGGATGCCCTGGTTCTCGCCGATGAAGCGGCCGAACACCTTGCGCTCGCGCGCATATTGCGCGGCGCGCGCCAGCGCCCCGCGGCCCAGGCCGACCGCCTCAATGCCGACCAGGATGCGCTCGGGATTGAGGCTGTGCAGGATATAGTGGAAGCCCTTGCCTTCCTCGCCGATGCGGTCTTCTTCCGGCACGAAATAATCGTCGATGAAGGTCGCGTTCGAATCGACGGCGTTGCGGCCCATCTTGGGGATGCGCCGCACCTCGATCTTGGTCTTGTCGAGATCGGTATAGAACAGCGTCATGCCGTCGGTCGGCTTCTTGCACTGTTCCTTGGGCGTGGTGCGGGTGAGCAGCACGATCTTGTTGGCGACCTGGCCCGACGAGGTCCAGATCTTGCGGCCGGTGACGCGATAACCGCCGTCCACCTTGGTCGCGAAGGTCTTGATGCTGGTGGTGTCGAGGCCGGCGTCCGGCTCGGTCACGCCGAAGCAGGCGCGGTCGGTGCCGTCGATCAGCGGCTTCAGCATCCGCTCCTTCTGCTCGGGCGTGCCGTGCACGACGACCGCGTGGGGGCCGAACAGGTTGAGGTGCAGCGCGCTCGCGGCGGAATAGCCGCCGGCGCTGCGCGACACCTCGTGCATCATGATCGCCGCCTCGGTCACGCCGAGATTGGCGCCGCCGAATTCCTCCGGCATGGTGATGCCGAGCCAGCCGCCATCGGCCATGGCGCGATGGAATTCGAACGGGAAGCGTTTTTCCGTGTCGCAGGCCGACCAATATTCGTCGTCAAATTCGTCGCAAACCTTGCGGACGCCATCGCGGATGGCTTCTTGTTCTTCCGAAAACTGGATCTCCAACATGCCCTCCGGATCGCTTGTCCCAAACTAGTTCATATGCGCACTAATCGGAATCGGCGGTCAGATCAACACCCCCGCCCGCACGGCCGGATCGCGCCGAAACCCGCGTCAGCGGCCCGTCCACACCGGCGCCCGGCGCTCGGCGAAGGCGCGCTTGCCCTCCACCCCGTCCTCGCTTTCGATCACCGTCATCGCATAGGGATAGGTGGCCGGATCGAGCGCCCGCGCCAGATCGGCCTGCGCCAGGCTGTCGTAGAAGGCGCGCTTGCTGTAGCGGACGGCCAGCGGCGCGCAGGCGGTGATTTCCTCCGCCAGCGCCTGCGCGCGCGCCATCAGGGCGTCGGGCGCCAGCACCTCGTTGACGAAGCCGAGCGACAGCCCTTCCGCCGCGTCCACCGTCCGGCCGGTGAGGATCATGCCCATCGCGCGCTTGCTGCCGATGTCGCGCGGCAGCCGCTGGATGCCGCCGCCCAGCGCCATCCAGCCGACCTTCGGCTCGGGCAGCGCGAACCGCGCCGATGTCGAGGCGAGCAGCAAGTCGCAGGCCAGCGCCATCTCGAAGCCGCCGCCCATCGCCACGCCATTGACCGCCGCGATCAGCGGGTGGGGGAAGTCGGTGCGGAAGGTCAGCCCGCCAAAGCCGGTGGACGGGATGTCCATGACGCCGGTCTCGAGATTGTCGCGCAGGTCGTACCCCGCGCAGAAGGCCTTGTCGCCGGCCCCCGTCAGGATCACGACACGCACGCTCTCATCGGCGGCGAGGGCGTCGAGGCAGGACTCCAGTTCGTAATGGGCGGTGGGGTGGAGGGCGTTGTGTCGATCGGGGCGGTTGATGGTGACCGTCGCGATTCCCTGCGACCGCGACACGGCAATGAACTGGGACAAGCTGCAAATCCTTTCCAAGCACCGGATGGAACCCCCGCCCCCGGTCCGCATTGATCCTTCAATCGCCGTCAGGAGAACCCCATGTCACAGGCCCCACCGAAACCGCCGGTCGCCGACGAGATCGAGGACGATCCCGAAGTCGCGGACGACCTGACCGAGCTTTCGGGCGAGGATATCGCAATCGAGCTTCCAGTGGAACCGGGCGATCCGGACGGGCAGCCCGTCTGAACCCCGGCCGATCCCGTAAGGCACAGAAATCGTTCGCTTACATATGGTATCATAGCGCGATTATCGCCCGGCATGCGGATTGAGGTTGCCTAACCCCCTGTCTTTTCGCATGATTCGCCGTGCCCGATGTGGAGAGCGGGCGAACGGGGCAGGCAGATGAAGAAAAGAATCAATGGCGCGCAGCCGCGCACGAACAGGAGTCGCCCGGCCGCGCGGCCGTTCAGATTCGGCTATCTGGTCCACGACGTGTCGCGCATCCGGCGCACGGTGATGGACCACGCCATGCGGCCGCTGGGGCTGACCCGCTCGCAATGGTCGGTGCTGAGCGCCCTGTCGCGCGGCGGCGAGGAAGGCATGATGCAGGTCGACCTCGCCCGGCTGCTGGAAGTCGGCAAGGTCACGGTGGGCGGGCTGGTCGACCGGCTGGAGGCGACCGGCTATGTCGAGCGGCGCGCCGACGCGCGCGACCGGCGCGCCAAGCGGGTCTGCATCACCGAACAGGGCTATGAGGTCATCCACCGGATGATCGAGGTGGCGGCGGTCTATAACCGGCGGGTGCTGGCGAACATTTCCGAGGAAAATCTGGTCATCCTTGAGGAATCGCTGGCCACGGTGAAGGAAACCCTCAAGGAAATCCTGGCCGAGATGGGCGAACGCAACAGCCGTCAGGCGGCGCAGGGCCAGACCGCAACGCTGTCGCCCTGACGCCACCCTCCCCGCCGAAATCACCGCCCCCTACCTCCGTTCGTCCTGAGCCTGTCGAAGGACGGCAGCACCCACCTGCGGGATCTGTTCCGGGACATGGCTTCGACAGGTTCCAGCCGAACGGCGGAGATCAAGCGCGCCCCGTTCCAGCTTCAGCGCCTGCTGCTCTGCCGACAAAGTGGTTGCGATTTCGCGGCCGGCAGTGGCACGAGGGGGGCCATGATCCATCTGCCCTTCCATGCACCGACGCCGTCATGATCCGCGCGCGCCCCTATCGTTTTTCGATCCCCGAATCGCGGCTCGGCCATGTGCTGGATCGCCTGCGCAACGCGGATTGGCCCGACATTCCGGACAATCCCCCCGGCACCGACGGGGTCGACCCGGCGCTGGTCCGCGCCTTCGTCGATCATGTCACCGGCGACGGCTATGACTGGCGCGCGCAGGAGGCGGCGATCAACGCCCTGCCGTCCCATGTCGCGGAGATTGACGGGGAAGCGATCCACTTCCTGCATTATCCGGGTTCGGGCAGCGCGCCCCGGCCGCTGCTGCTCTGCCACGGCTGGCCGGGCGGCTTTCTGGAATTCACCGAGGTCGCCGAACGCCTGGCCCATCCGGAACGCTTCGGTGGCGATGCGGAGGATGGCTGGACGGTCGTGGTCCCCTCGCTGCCCGGCTATGGCCTGTCGGCCAAGCCGCCCCGCCCGATCGGTCCGCGCCGGATCGCGCAGCTGTTCGACCGGCTGATGGTCGAGACGCTGGGCCATGCCAGCTATGTCGCGCAGGGCGGCGACTGGGGATCGGTGATCGCGTCGTGGCTGGGCCATGAAAGCCCGGCATGCAGCGCCATCCACATCAACTTCCAGCTCGGCTGGGCGATGGGCCGGGAAAAGCCGGAGACGGAGGAGGAGCAGGCCGCCGCCCGGCGCAACGCCGCGTTCATGGCTGAGGAAGGCGCCTATATCGCGCTTCAGGGCACCAAGCCGCTCACCCTGTCCTACGCGATGGCGGACAGCCCGCTTGGCGCCGCGGCGTGGATCATCGAGAAGTTCGCCAACTGGTCGGACCTGCGCGGCGCGAACCTGTGGGATCATTTCGACCGCGACCGGCTGTCGACGCTGATCCTGATCTATCTGCTGACCGACAGCTTCGGCACCGCAAGCTGGCTCTATCGCGGGCTGTTCGGCCCCGGCGAGCGGCCGGCGCCCGATGCCCGCGTCGCCAGGCCGACGGGCATCGCCTGCTACCCGGCGGAAATCGGGCATTGGCCGCGCAGCATGGTCGAGCGTGTCTATGATGTCGTGCATTGGTCGGCGCCGGCGCGCGGCGGCCATTTCGCCGGGTTCGAACAGCCCGCCCTCTTTGTCGACGACATCATGGCCTTCGGCCGCGCTCTGCGCTGAACTGCTTCGCAAACCCGGAAAAAACAGGAGTCCCTGGAAATGTATTTTCTCATCGCCGCCGCCGACAAGCCGGGCATGCTCGAACAGCGCATCGCGCATCGGCAGGCGCATCTGGATTATTGGAACGGCCTTGCCGGCACGGTGAAGGTCGCGGGTGCGATGCTGACCGGCGACGACAGCGACGCCACGCCCAAGGGCAGCGCCTTCATCATCGAGGCCGAGTCGCTGGCGGCGGCGCGCGCGCTGCTCGCCGCCGACCCGTTCACGGTGCAGGGCATTTTCGGCGACGACATCCGCATCGAGGTGATGCGCCCGGCGATCGGCGACTGGTTCCCGGCCTGAGTCGGCGGAGAAGGGGGCGCCGTGATGGCGCGGCGCCCCCCTCCCATCCCTCAATCCTCGCCGATATAGATCAGCTTCTTGCCGGCATTGG
>CAZACH010000115.1:0-5736 GCA_964483275.1 uncultured Sphingomonadaceae bacterium
GCATGGCGTGGCCGGTGCGGTCGGCGGCGGCGCAGGTGCGCTGGGCCGGCGGGCCATCGCCCATATTCTGCATCATGCCGCCGAACGGGCGCTGATAGATGCGGCCCTCGGGCGTGCGGCTGAACGGCACGCCGGCATGTTCCAGCTCGTAAACCGCAGCCGGCGCCTCGCGGCAGAGATATTCGATGGCGTCCTGGTCGCCCAGCCAGTCCGATCCCTTGACGGTGTCGTACATGTGCCAGGTCCAGTGGTCCGGCCCCATATTGCCGAGCGAGGCGGCGATGCCGCCCTGCGCCGCAACGGTATGGCTGCGCGTCGGGAACACCTTGGTGATGCAGGCGGTCTTCAGCCCCGCCTCGGAACAGCCCATCGCGGCGCGGAGGCCGGAGCCGCCGGCGCCGACGACGACGGCATCATAATGGTGATCAATGATCTTGTAGGCCTCGGCCATCAGGCGGCAACCCCTGTGAAGGCGATCTTGAGGATCGAGAAGATGCCGACGGCGGCCAGCGCCACGGCGTAGAATTTGAGCGCGATGAGCGCGGCGGCCTTCAGCCCGTCCTCATGCACATAATCTTCGATGAAGACCTGGAGGCCGAGGCGGAAATGCCAGCAGACATTGGCGACCAGCAGCACCATCGGCACCGCGACGAGCGGCTCGGACAGCCAGCGCCGCACGGTTTCGAGGTCATAGGCCGGCAGGCGCAGCAGCGAGATCACGAACCAGCCGAGCAGCAGGACGTTGGCGACGGCGGTCACCCGCTGCAGCCACCAATGATGCGCTCCGCTCTTGGCCGAGCCGAGGCCGCGCACGCGGCCGAGTTGAGTTCCGGTTCCCATCGTCCCGCCCTATAACAGAATGATTGCCCAGACGATCGCGGTCGAGAGCACCGAACCGACAATCGTCATGCGCGACCAGTTGCGATTGGTGCGCAGCTCATAGCCCGCGCCCGTATCGAGCACAAAGTGGCGGAGGCCGGAAAAAAAATGCTGGAAGAATATCCAGGTCAGGCCGACGCCGACGACGATCCCGACCCAGCTCGTCGCGCAGGCAAGGAAGGTCTCATAGGCTTCCGGCCCGCTGGCGATAGCGTACAGCCACCAGACCAGCGCGATCATGCCCGCCGTGGCGAGTCCGGCGCCGGTGGCGCGATGCAGGATCGACACCAGCATGTTGGCGCCCCAGCGCCAGATGGTGAGATGGGGGGACAGAGGGCGCGCGCGAGCGACCGTCATTGTCTTGGCTCCAGCATTGTTCATTGCGCAGAGCTATTTGCATCAAGCGGCCTCGGGTGCAACCGCTTATCGCCCGACAATCCTGCTTCGGACGTCCTAAACCGCTCGTTTACGATCGTTCGCTAAAGCTTTCCGCCACCAAGTCAGGGGCGGAGCAGTCGGTGAGCGTTCAACCAGATCAGACGATTTTTCTTGGCGGCACCACCCCTTCCCCGGTGCTCGACGACGAGGAATGCGCCCTTCGCCTCGATGTCTATGGCGACGGCGGCGCCTTCGAGGAAGGCTTGCGCCTGTGCTGGTCGGCCGCCGAGGACGGCATCCGCGCCGCCATAACCCGCTTCGTCGGCGAAGTGACCAAAGGCGGCGAATTCCAGTTCGCCGAGCGGCAGGCGCTTTCGTTGGCCGACTTCGAGCTTGAGCTTTTCACCCTGCGGTTCGGCAAGCGCTGGCTCAGGACGGTGCACGGTGCCGGCAGTGTCATTGATCGCCGCTCCGTATCGCTGCCCAAGCTTGTCGCGCATCGCCAGCGCCTCGCCGCCGACATCGGCACGGCGTTGCGGGACAGGCTTTCCCAAGACCCGGCGGCGCTGGAAAAAGCCACCACCGCGATCCAGAAGAAGCTCGCCATCGAGATCGAACTGATGCTCGCCTATCTGCGCGCCACCGAGCGCGCCAGGGCCGGGCAGGCCGCGCGGGAGCGCGGGATGCAGTTCCGCGAAGCCGTGGGCGGCATTGCCGGCGACGCGCTGACGCTCAGCCGCGACCTTCGGCTGCGGGCCACCGCCGCCGCCGGCGCCACGCGCGGCATGTTGGGCGAGGCCGCAGAGGTCGCGGCGGCCGCCGAGCAATCGGCGCTGGCGATGCGCGAAGCGGCGCATACCGCCGCCGGCCTCATCCGCGTGATCGACGAGACCCGCGCCGAGGTGCAGGGCGCCACGACCATCGCCGACCGCGCGACCGAGCAGGCCGGGCACACGGTCACGGTCGCGGCGTCCCTGTCCGACCATGCGCAGGCGATCGAATCCATCCTCGGCCTCATCCGCGACATTGCCGGGCAGACCAACCTGCTGGCGCTCAATGCGACGATCGAGGCGGCGCGCGCCGGCGATGCCGGCCGGGGCTTCGCCGTGGTCGCCCAGGAGGTGAAGTCGCTCGCCAGCCAGACGGCGCGCGCGACCGACGATATCGCCAAGCAGATCCAGGCCATCCAGTCCGCGGCGCGCCAGACGGTCGAGGCCAATGGCTCGATCCGCAACACGGTCTGCGAGGTGCAGGCATCGGGCGAACGCATCCGCGCCGCCATGGACGCGCAGGCGCAGACCGTGACGACGATCACCTCCGCCGTCGACGAAACCGCGCTTGCCGCCGATTCGATGTCGACGACGATCGCGACCGTCCGCGCGGAAACCGAACGTGTCGCCTCCGAGATCGACGCCGTCGAGCAGGGGGTCGGCACGGTGGACGACCGCATCAACCAATTGCACGCCACGACCAGCGAGTTCGTGATCGCCGCGTCCAACTGAGCCGCGATGCGCCCGGCATCGCGGCTGGACATTCGGCGCCCGTGGCTGCATCCGGACTACTTCCGGTTCACCGCACGGTAGGCAAGATGCGCGATCGCTCCATCGGCTCGAACAGGCCGTTCAACCGCCCTCATGCGACAAGCCGCCATGACCGATAGCTGGCGCGTCACCATGCCCTGCTCGCGGGCGAAGGCCGAGTTGCTCAAGGACGATATCGGCCCCCTCGCCGACCTCGATCCGCCGCCGACGCTGATGACCAGCGAGCCGGACCCGGCACAGCCCGACATCTGGCGGCTCGACGCCTATTTCGAGGGCCGCCCGGCACGCGCCACCATCGAGTCGCTCGCTGCCCTGGTCGGCGCATCCGGCCCGCTGCCCGACCCAGTGCGATTGGACGACGAGGACTGGGTGACGTTGAGCCAGGCGGGTCTGGAGCCGATCAACGAAGGCCGTTTCCATATCCACACCGCCGCCCATGCCGGGCAAGCGCCCGCCGGGGCGATCAGCTTCCGTATCGAGGCCGGCCGCGCCTTCGGCACCGGCCAGCATGAAACGACCGCCGGCTGCCTTGCGATGCTCGACCAGCTCAAGCGCCAGGGGCGGCGCTATCGCAAAGTGATCGACATCGGCACCGGCACCGGCGTGCTCGCCTTCGCCGCCGCGACATTATGGCCGGCGCGGGTGATCGCCACCGACATCGACCCGGTCTCGATCGAAGTGACCGCGGAAAATGCCGCGATCAACGGCATCGCCACCGGGCGCGGGGCCGATCGTGTCGAGCTGGTCGTCGCGGACGGACTCGGCCACCCGCGCCTCGGCCTGCTCGCGCCTTACGACCTGATCGTCGCCAATATCCTGGCCGGGCCACTGATTGATCTCGCGCCTTCCATCGCCAAGGCCCTCGCCCCGCGCGGCACGCTGGTGCTCGCGGGCCTGCTGGCCAAGCAGGCCGAGGCCGTCACCAGCGCCTATGTCCGCCAGGGATGCCGCCCGGTCGCGCGCATCGACCGGGGCGACTGGGCGATCCTGCAATTCCGCAAGCGCCAGAGCTTCAGACGGGGCGGTTGACGCCCCCGCCATCGAGCACTTCGCGCACCTTTCGGGCAAGCTGGTCGATGGTGAAGGGCTTGGGCAGGAAGGCCACACCGGGGTCGAGCATGCCGTTATGCACCACCGCGTTGCGCGTATAGCCGGTGGTGTAGAGGATCTTGAGGTCGCGCCGCTCGGCCCGCGCGATTTCGGCGAGGCGCCGGCCGTTCATGTCCGGCATGACGACATCGGTGAACAGCAGGTCGATGCGCGGCTGCACGCGGAACTGCTCCAGGGCCTGATTGGCATCCGATGCCTGGATGACGGTGTAGCCAAGCTCCCGCAGCGCATCGACGCTCATGTGGCGGACGCGCGCCTCGTCCTCGACGACGAGAATCAACTCCTCGACGGAGCCGGTGGGCGGGGCGCCGGACCGCGCGCTGCCCGTCTCGCTCGCCTCCATCCCGAACCAGCGCGGCAGGTAGAGCTTGACCGTGGTGCCTTGGCCGACCTCCGAATAGATTTTGACATGGCCGCCGGACTGCTTGACGAAGCCGAACACCTGGCTGAGGCCGAGGCCGGTGCCCTTGCCCACCTCCTTGGTGGTGAAGAAGGGATCGAAGGCCCGCTCGGCGACGTCGGGAGCCATGCCCTCCCCCGTGTCCGACACGCAGATCGCCACATATTGTCCCGCCTCGACTTCCGAATGGGCGCGGGCATAGCCGTCGTCGAGATGGGTGTTCTGCGTCTCGATGGTCAGACGTCCGCCACCGGGCATGGCGTCCCGGGCGTTGACGGCAAGGTTGAGGATGGCGTTCTCCACCTGCGTCGGATCGGCATAGGTCCACCACAATCCGCCCGCCAGCACCGTCTCGACCCTGATCGTCTCGCCGATCGTCCGCCGCATCATCTCCGACATGCCGCCGACCAGCTTGTTGGCGTCGACCGGGGCGGGCGCGAGCGGCTGCTGGCGGGAAAAGGCCAGAAGCCGCGCGGTGAGCTGCGCGGCGCGATCCGCGCCCTCGCGCGCATTGTCGAGACAGGCCGGTACCTTGTCGGGACTGGTCGTCAGCCGCCGCCGGGCAAGGTCCAGGCTGCCGATGATGATTGCCAGCATATTGTTGAAATCATGGGCGATGCCGCCGGTAAGCTGGCCGATCGATTCCATCTTCTGCATCTGGCGGATGCGGCTTTCGGCCTCCTCGCGGGCGCTGATCTGGCGACGCAGCGCCTCGGCGCCGGCCTCCGCCTCGCGCTGCGAGGTCCGTAGCCGGGCGATCTGGGCGCCATTGTATCGGCCCCACAGCAGCGCGAGGGCGATCACCGCCAAAAGCCCCCCGACCAGCGCGATGCTGAGCCGGCGGAAGGTCTTTTCCGTCAGTGCGTTGAGTTCGCCGAGCCGCCGCTGCGTCAGGCCGTCGGCGCGCCCGATCTCGACCCGGATGCGGTCCATGACGCGCTTGCCATAATGGGTGCGGATCAGGTCCAGCACCTGATCGTCATGTCCGGATTGCGCCAGCGCCAGCGTTTGCGCCATTTCGTCGAACTTCGCCGCGAGCAGCGGCTGGAGCGTCTGCAGCGGCTGCGAGTCCGCCGGTCCCCGCGTACGGGCAAGCGCCTCGATCGCCCGCTCGGCGCGGCGGATCCCGGTCCGGTAGGTCGGCAGATAGCTCGCGACACCCGCGAGCAGATAGCCGCGCTGCCCCGTTTCCGCATCGGTCAACGACGACATCAGGTCGCTCAGCGCCTGCCGGTGTTCGAGCAGCGCCGCGGTCTCGCGCGAATATTGCGCCTGCGCACGCGCAAACCACAAGGTCGCGCCGATCATGGCGATGACCAGCAGGAAGCCCACGACGATGTGATAGGGGCGATGGTGCTGGGTGCGGCCGGGCATGTCGGTTTATAGGCACAGGCCCGCGCCGCTAAAAAGCCTTTACAGAGGCGTGCA
>CAZACH010000115.1:5836-7324 GCA_964483275.1 uncultured Sphingomonadaceae bacterium
ATCGCGCGCCACGCCTGCTCGTCGATCACCTCGATCCCCAATTCGCTGGCCTTGCGCAGCTTCGACCCCGCGCCGGGGCCGGCAACCACCAGATCGGTCTTTGCGGAGACCGAGCCGGCCGCCCGCGCACCGAGCGCCTCCGCCTGCGCCTTGGCTTCGTCGCGGCTCATCGTTTCGAGCGTTCCGGTGAAGACGATGCTCTTGCCGGTGACGGACGAGGCGCGCGCCTCGAACCGCACGGCCTCGACCGTCACTTCCGCGACAAGCCGGTCGACGACCTCGCGATTATGCGGTTCGGCGAAGAAGTCTGTGAGCGCTTCGGCCACCTCCGGGCCGACGCCGGGTGTGTCCAGCAGCGCCGCCAGTTCGCGATTGACACGATGGACGAACTTGTCGTCGCTTTCGCCGACCGCCCGCACCATCTCCGCCCGTTTGGCGCGCGCCGCGTCGATCACCCCGCGCAATCCGTCGAGCGTGCCATGGCGGCGCGCCAGATCGCGCGCCGTCACCTGCCCGACATGGCGGATGCCGAGCGCGAACAGGAAACGGTCGAGCGGAATGGTTCGGCGCGCCTCGATCGCGGCGAGCAGGTTGTCGGCGGAGGTGGCGCCCCAGCCTTCCCGCTCGATCAAGGTCTCGCGCCGGGCGCCGAGGCGGAAAATATCCGCCGGCGACGCGATCAGCCCGTCGCGGAAAAAGCTTTCGATGTGGACGAGGCCAAGGCCCTCGACGTCGAATGCGTAACGGCTGACGAAATGACGCAGCCGCTCGACGCGCTGCGCCGGGCAGATCAGCCCGCCCGTGCAGCGATAGACGACCGCCCCTTCCTCACGCTCGGCCATCGACCCGCAATCGGGGCAGGTCGTGGGAAAGACATAGGCTTCGCGCGGTATGTCGGCGGTCAGATTCTCGACGATCTGGGGGATCACGTCGCCGGCGCGCTGCACCACGACGCGATCGCCGGGACGCAGGCCGAGCCGGCCGATCTCGTCGGCATTGTGCAGCGTGGCGTTGGTGACGACGACGCCGCCCACCGTTACCGGCTCCAGCCGCGCCACCGGGGTCAGCGCGCCGGTGCGGCCGACCTGGATGTCGATTCGCTCCAGCGTGCTCTGCGCGCGCTCGGCGGGGAATTTATGGGCGATCGCCCAGCGCGGCGCGCGCGCCACCTGCCCCAGCCGCTGCTGCCAGTCGAGCCGGTCGACCTTGTAGACGACCCCGTCGATGTCGAACGGCAGGTCGGCGCGGCGGGATTCGATCGCGCGGTAAAGCGCCAGCGCGGCATCGACTTCCGCGCACCGTGTCAGCGCGTCGGAAACCGGAACGCCCCATCGCGCGATCGCCTTCATGACATCGAATTGCGTATCCGCGGGCAGCGCGCTCGCCTCTCCCCAGCCATGGGCGAGGAAGCACAGCGGCCGCGCCCGGCTTATCTCGGGGTCGAGCTGGCGCAGCGAGCCGGCGGCGGCGTTGCGCGGATTGGCGAAG
>CAZACH010000116.1:0-7313 GCA_964483275.1 uncultured Sphingomonadaceae bacterium
GGATATCGTGCTGGTCGAGGGCGCGGGGTCGCCGGCCGAGATCAATCTGCGCGCCGGCGACATCGCCAATATGGGCTTCGCCCGGCACGCCAATGTGCCGGTGCTGCTGGTCGGCGACATTGATCGCGGGGGGGTGATTGCCGCCATCGCCGGCACGCGCCAGATCATCGACCCGGCCGATGCCGGCATGATCCATGGATTTATTATCAACAAGTTCCGGGGCGATCCTGCCTTGTTCGATGAAGGTTATCGGGCGATCGAACGCCTGACGGGCTGGCGCGGCTTCGGACTGGTGCCGTGGCTGCCGGCGACGGCGCGGCTGCCGAGCGAGGACGGCGTCGTGCTGGAACGGCGCGGCGCCGCGCCCGGCCGGCGGACGATGATCGCCTGCCCGATATTGCCGCGCATCTCCAACTTCGACGACCTCGATCCGCTCAAGCTTGAGGCGGAGGTCGATCTGGTCATGGTGCCGCCCGGCCAGCCGATTCCGGCGGAGGCGGCCCTGATCGTCCTGCCGGGGTCGAAGGCGACGATCGCGGACCTCGCCTTTCTGCGCGCCGAGGGGTGGGACATCGACATTCGCGCCCATGTCCGGCGCGGCGGCCATGTGCTCGGCCTGTGCGGTGGCTATCAGATGCTGGGGGGGCGCATTGCCGACCCCGGCGGCATGGAAGGCGCGCCGGGCGCGGTGGAGGGATTGGGCCTGCTCGACGTGGAAACCGAACTTGGCGGCGACAAGACGCTGGTCGGTGTGCGCGGGCGCTGCCTTGCCGGCGATGCCCCGTTGGAGGGCTATGAGATGCATGTCGGGAAAACGCGCGGGCCGGACACGCGCCGCCCGGTGCTGCGCTTCGCGGACGGCCGGCTTGACGGCGCCACCAGCGCGGACGGGCGCATCAGCGGCACTTATGTGCACGGCCTGTTCGCCGATGCCGAACAGCGGCGGGCGTGGCTGGCGCGGTTGGGCGTCGCGGGCGGCGGCGCGGATTATGGCGCGTCGGTGGATGCGGCGCTCGACGAGATCGCCGCAGCGATGGAGCGCCACATCGACGTCGACGCGCTCATCGCCCTGTCAAAGATCGCCGATTAGCAGGGCGAGCAGCAGGCCGGTTTCGATCAACTCGATTCCCGCGCCGTGGCAATCGCCATTGGCCGCGCCGATGCGGCGCCGCAGCCACCAGCCCCACAGCAGGATCAGCAGCGGCGCGACGGCCAGCGCGGGCGCGCGCACGGTGGCGATGGCCAGAAGCGCCAGCCAGATCAGCAGATGCCATGGCCGTACCGCCCCCACGAAACGCGCGGCGAGGCCGTCACCGAGTGGCGGCAGCGCCCGGCTCCACCACAGCGGGCCGATCCGCGCGGCGGCGGCGATGACGACGACCGGCCACAGCCAGCCGGCGAGGATGACGGCGTGGAGCAGCACCAGCTTGGCGAGCAGTTGCGAAACGATCGCGATCACGCCCCAGCTGCCGATATGCGGATCGGCGAGGACGGCGAGGAAGCGCTCGCGGTTGCCATGCGCGGCGCCGCGTGCGTCGGCAAGGTCGCCCAACCCGTCGAGATGAAGCCCGCCGGTCACCGCGACCCAGCCGATCAGTCCGGCGAGCGCGCCCACCCACGGGTCGATCAGGGTTCCGAGCCAGGCGAGGTCGGCGACCACGACGCCGACGACCAGCCCCGCCGCCGGGAACCAGCGGATCGAGGCCGCGAACTCGCCATTGGTGAGGTTGGCGAGGCGTGGCATCGGCACGCGCGTCATGAACTGGATGGCGATAATCAGGTGGCGCAAGGCCGCCGGCGCGGTCATGAGCTGGAGGTCGCGACGGCGGCTTCGGCGAAGGTCGCCATCTCGTCATGGGCCGCCAGTGCCGCCCGCACGATCGAGGCCGCCACCGCCG
Source organism: uncultured Sphingomonadaceae bacterium (assembly GCA_964483275.1). Lineage (GTDB taxonomy): Bacteria > Pseudomonadota > Alphaproteobacteria > Sphingomonadales > Sphingomonadaceae > JBBCJR01. The sequence goes on from CAZACH010000116.1 coordinate 1,899, forward strand.
CGCCGCTGCCTTCGCCAAGCCGCATGTCGAGCCGCAGCAGGGGGGTGAGGCTGAGGCGCGCGAGCAAGGCGGCGTGGCCCGGCTCGGCCGAGCAATGGCCCGCGAGGCAATGGGCGAGGATGTCGGGATTCGCCCTGGCCAGCGGCGCGACGGCGGCGCAGGTAATGAAGCCGTCGAGGATGACGGGAACGCGGGCGGCCCGGGCGGCGAGCACCGCCCCGGCGATGGCGGCAAGCTCCCGTCCGCCGACGCATGCCAATGTCGCGAACGGGTCATCGCCCGCCGGGCCGTGGAGGGCGACGGCGCGGTCGACGACCGCCGCCTTGCGCGACATCCCCGCCGCGTCGAGCCCGGTGCCCGGCCCGACCCATTGCGCGCCGCCGCCGCCCCACAGGCAGGCGCAGATCGCGGCGGCGGCGGTGGTGTTGCCGATGCCCATCTCGCCGACCACCAGCAGGTCGGTGTCGGCCGTCACCACGGCGGCGCCGGCTGCCATCGCTTCCACCAGTTCGGTCTCGCTCATCGCCGGTTGGGTCGTGAAGTCGGCGGTCGGTCGGTCGAGTGCCAGTGGAACGACCACGAGTTCGAGCCCCGCCGCCTTGGCGAGGGCGTTGATCGCCGCGCCGCCGGCCTGGAAATTGGCCACCATCTGCACGGTCACGGCAGGCGGAAATGCGCTGATCCCCTGGGCCGTGACGCCATGATTGCCGGCGAAGACGGCGGCGCGGCCCCGGCGGATGCGGGGACGGGGATTGCCGGACCAGCCGGCGAAGAAAAGGGCGATCTCCTCAAGCCGGCCGAGCGAACCGGCGGGCTTGGTGAGCGTCGCCTGCCGTTCCGCCGCCGCCGCGCGCGCGGCCTGGTCGGCGGCCGGCGGATCGGCGAGGACGGCGCGAAATTCCTCAAGAGTCATTCGCGCCGCTCCTCGTTGCGCCTCGATCAGAACCGGCCGCGCAGGCCGGCATAATAGCTGCGGCCCAACGTGCCGTAGCGTGATGCCGTCTCATAATTTTCGTCGAACAGATTCTCCACCCGCCCGAACAGCGAGACGCCCCGTCCCAGCGGCACCTCGGCGCGCAGGTCGACCAGCGTATAGTCGTCCAGCACCCGGTTGTTGAAGGCGTCGTCGAAGGCCTTGTCGGCCCAGCGCACCGCCACCGCCGTACTGATGCCGCCCTGCCAGACATAGGTCGCGGCGGCGTTCGCCATGTGCTTCGGCCGGCGCGGCAGCTTGTTGCCGTGGAGGAACGGGTCGGCCGAGCGGTCCTCGGCATCGGTCCAGCTGAAATTGCCGGAGAGGGTGAGATCGCCCAGCGTCGCGAGCCCCGTGACCTCGACGCCGCGCGCCTCGGCCCGCGAAATATTGCGGTAATAGCCCGAACGCGGCAGGCCGGTGCCCGGCGCGAAGCAGAGCGGGCCGGGATTGTCGAGGCCCCAGCAGCTTTCGAAGCCGATGAGGTCGCGCGTCGTCCGCTCATAATAGGTTGCCGACAGGATGATGCGGTTGTCGAGGAAACGCTGCTCGACGCCCGCTTCCCAGCCTCTGGCGGTTTCCGGCGCCAGCGCCTGATTCCCATATTCGCTGAACAGCTGGTAGAGGGTGGGGGCCTTGAATCCCTCGCCATAATTGGCGCGCAGCACGGTCGCGCCGTCAAGGATCGTCCACGCCGCGCCGCCGCTGAAGCTGCTCTTGCCGCCGAACGTGTCATGATCGTCATGGCGCACGCTGCCGGTCAGGCTGAGGCCGGCGACGGGCATGATGCTGAGCTGGCCATAGACGCTGGTGAGGTCGGCCTTGCCGCCGTCGAAGCTGAACGGCGGCGATGCGGTGCGCATGCGCGAGCGTTCATGCTCGGCGCCGAACACCGCTTCCCAGCCCGGCGCGAAGGTGTAGCTGCCCTGATATTCGAAGCGCTGGTTGCGGCCGCGCGCATCGAAGGTCACCGGCTCGGCGAGGCGGGGATCGCGGTTCATGCGGTCGATATTGGTGCGGCTGTAGGCGATGCGGTTGCGGAAGCGGCCGTCGAGCAGGTCGACATTGAGGCCGGCATAGCCCAGCCATTCCTCGCTGCGGGTATATTCGGGCGTATCCGGATCGCCGAAGCTGGAATCGAAGTCCGCCCTGCCGAGCGCATAATAGCCGCGCAGGTCCAGCGTGACATTGTCGACGATGGTCCATTCCAGCCGGCCGCTGGCGGTGCGGTTGGTATAGCCGTCCTTCTCGAACCCGCCATTTTCGGGGGAGATGGCGGAAATGCCGTCGGTGGTGAAGGTGCCGGCGGCAACGCGCCAGCTCAGCCGGTCGGTCTTGCCGCCGATGCCGGCGCGGGCATTGACGGTGTCGCGCGAGCCGGCCTCGATATCGACGGAGCCACCCAGCGGCGTTTCCGGCTGGGCGGTGCTGATGCTGACCACGCCGCCGATCGCCTGGCTGCCCCACAGCGTCGCCTGCGGGCCGCGCAGCACCTCGATGCGGCTGATGTCGCCGGTCATCAGGTTGGCGAAGTTGAACCCGCCGCCGGACGAGGAGGGGTCGTTGAGCTTGACGCCGTCGATGACCACGACGGTCTGGTCCGCCTCGGCGCCGCGGATGCGCACGCTGGTGGCCGTGCCGAAGCCGCCGTTGCGGGTCAGGCTGACCGACGGCGTGGTGAGCAGCAGATCGGAGACGATGATCGTCTGCGCGGCGTCGATCGCCTGCTTGTCGAGGATGGAGACGGCCGAGGCGAGGCGGTCGGCCTCGACGGGCACGCGCACCGCCGTGACGACGATATCGTCGGGGCCGGCGGCGGCGGACGCCAGAGCCGGCGTGGCGGGCAGGGCCGACAGCAGCGCGGCGGTGGCGAGGATTCGGGCTTGTAGTGTCATATGAACGGAACTCCGGGGCGGCTTGCACCGCGCACGACGTCAATCCGCGCTCCGGAAGGGAGCGTGGGGCGATGTCGTCTCTCGGGAAATCCCGTCCGCCCGGCACACCCTGTCCGCGCGAAGGACGACCGCGACGGGCAGGTCTCCTGGCTTGCGGGTCGACGCCGGTCGTGCTGCCTTCTCGGGATGTGGTCATCCCAATGGCCCGTGGCACGATGGCTCGCCGCTTACAGTTGCAGGGGCAGCCCGGGCTTTCCCGGTTCCCTTTTCACCCCCTTTGACGGGGGAACCTGTCGCGCGGTGGTCGTTAGGGCGCGTGTTGCAGCCGCGTCAATGGGTGCGGTGCAGCGGAACGATCAGGCGCTGGCCTTCGACCGCGCCGGTCCAGGCGGTGATTTTATAGACATTGCGCAGATTTTCGGGCGTCAGCACCCGCTCCGGCGGCCCATCGTCGGCGAGTCGGCCATCGGCGATGAGCAGCAATCTGTGGCAAAAACGCATCGCCACGTTGAGGTCGTGCATCACCGCGATCACCAGCCGCCCGGCCGCCGCCTGCCCGGACAGCAGACCCATGACCTGCAACTGATGCTCCGGGTCCAGCGCCGCCAGGGGTTCGTCGGCGATCAGGATGGGCGCATCGACGGCGAGCGCGCGGGCGAGCAGGACGCGGGCGCGCTCGCCGCCCGACAGCTCCGTCGCGGTGCGGGTGGCGAATCCCTTGACGTCGGCCAGCGCCATCGCCCGCTCGATGGCCGCATGGTCGGCGTCGCCGATGCGGGAGAAGGGCGCGAGATGGGGCAGGCGGCCGAGTGCGACCAGCCGCTCCACGGTGAGCGGCCAGTGCAGCGTCTGCCCCTGCGGCAGATAGGCGATGGCGCGGGCGAGGACGTCGCGGCGCACCGTGGCGATGCTCTCGCCGTCGAGGGCGACATGCCCGCCCACCAGCGGCAACAGGCCGACGAGCGCGCGGATGAGGGTGGATTTGCCCGCCCCATTCGGCCCGATCACCCCGATCAGCGCGCCGCTGGCGAAGGTCGCCGAGATGTCGTGCAGGACGGGGCGCTGCCCGAGCCGCACCGAAACATTGTCCAGCGCCAGCGTCACCACAGCCGTCGCTCCCGCATCAGGTGGAAGATGAACACGGGCACCCCGATGAATGCCGTCACGACGCCGAGCTTCAACTCCTGATTCGCGGGGATGATGCGCACCAGACAGTCGGCGGCGGTGAGCAGCGCGGCGCCGCCAAGCGCGGAGGGGAGCAGGGTAGCGCCCGGCGAACGGTCCGTCAGCGGCCGCACCAGATGCGGCACCACCAGCCCGACGAAACCGATCGCCCCCGAAACCGCGACCGCGCCGCCGACACCGATGGCGACGCCGAGCAGCAGGCGCAGGCGGACGCGACCAAGGTCGACGCCCAGCGCGCGGGCGCCGTCCTCGCCGAGCGTCAGCGCATCGAGCGCGCGGCCGTCCCACAGCAGCAGCACGAGGCCGAACGCGATGCAGGGAAAGGCCAGCCAGATATGGGTGAAGGAGCGATTCTCCACCGACCCGAGCAGCCAGCCCATGATCTCCATCGCGGCGAAGGGGTTGGGCGACAGGTTGAGCGCCAGGCTGATGCCCGCGCCGGCGAGCGTGCTGATCGCGATGCCGGCGAGGATCAGGCCGAGCGCGCTTTCGGTGCGGCTCGACAGCCAGAGCAGCGGCCCCAGCGCAAGGATCGCGCCCGCGATGGCGAGCAAGGGCAGGGAAACCGGGTGCAGCGCCGCCAGCCCGAAATACAGGCTGATGACGGCGCCGAGCGCGGCGGCGTTCGAGGCGCCGAGCACCGCCGGCTCGGCGAGCGGATTGCGCAGATAGCCCTGCAACGCGGCGCCGCCGACGCCGAGGATCGCGCCGACGGCCAGCGCCAGCAGCGCGCGGGGCAGGCGCAGTTCGAAGAGGATGGTCGCGGCGATGGCGTCCTCGCCGCGCACGCCGGCGATCATCCGGTCGACGCCGAGCGCGGCGGGGCCGAGCGCCAGCGACAGCAGGCCGCTGATCAGCGCCAGCGCCGCGAGCGCGCCGATCAGCGTGACACGGGAAATCCCGGCGCCCCCCGTCACGTCCAAAACCGTCTCCCCGCTGCTGTGCGGCGACGCTCCTAGCCGCTGCCGGGCGGGTTGAGAAGGCGGCGGGGAACCTGCGGCGCTTCCCGGCGTATCCTCCGTGCAGCGCGGAGGTATCATGACCATCCTCGTCCATCATCTGGAGAATAGTCGCTCGCAGCGCGTCCTGTGGCTGCTGGAGGAGCTTGGGCTGGACTATGAGGTGCGGCGTTACCAGCGCGACCGCAAGACGATGCTGGCGCCGCCGGAACTGAAGCAGGTCCATCCGCTCGGCAAATCGCCGGTGATTGAGGATGAAGGACTCGTCCTCGCGGAAACCGGGGCGATCGTGGAATATCTCGTCGATCGCGCCGGGGGCGTGCTGGGTCCGCCGGGCAACCGCCCCGATGCCCTGCGCTATCGCCACTTCCTCCACTATGCCGAAGGCTCGCTGATGCCGCCG
>CAZACH010000117.1:0-7211 GCA_964483275.1 uncultured Sphingomonadaceae bacterium
CGATCATGCCCTGCACCGCCAGCACGCGGGCTTGCAGGGATTCGCGCAGGTTGCCGCCGAACAGCGCCACCGCCGCGCCGAAGATGGCGAGGATCAGGATCCACAGCAGCAGCGAGCCTTCGTGATTTCCCCATGTGCCGGCGAACCGATAGATCAGGGGCTGGGTGCTATGGGCGTTGTTGGCGACCAGCGCGACCGAGAAGTCCAGCCCGACGAACAGCACCGCGAGGCAGGCGAAGGACAGGGCGACGAGGACGGCCTGCAACCCCGCGCACATGCGGCCGAATGCCATCAGCGCGCTATCCTCGCGCGAGGCGCCGATCAGGGGAACGATGGACTGGGCGACCGCCAGCACGAAGGCCAGGATCAGCGCGAATTGCCCGATCTCCGCAGTCATGATGGCTCGCCGCTGGTGGAACGCATGGCCGCTCTTTAGCGGATCGCAGGAATATTGGTAGGCTTGGCGCGCAACTGGCGCAGGACCGGCGCGCGCGGTAGAAGGGGCCATGGACAGCGCGGTTTCCGCCATCGACCGGATGCTGCTGGAGCGGGCGGCCGGGGCGCCCATGCTGGCGCAGGTCGAACGCTGGGCGGCGATCAACAGCGGATCGGCGAATCTGCCGGGCCTTGCGCGCATCGCCGGGGACCTGGCCGATGCCTTTTCCGTGCTGCCCGGCGACTGCGTGCTGCGCGACGCCGCGCCGGCGGAGGTGGTCGATGCGGAGGGGCGGACGCTTGCCGTCGACCATGGCCGCAACCTGCATGTCCGGGTGCGGCCCGAGGCGCCGGTGCAGCTGCTGCTGACCGGCCATATGGACACGGTGTTCGGGGCCGATCACCCCTTCCAGTCCCTGACATGGCGCGATGCGGCGACGCTGAACGGCCCCGGCGTCGCCGACATGAAGGGCGGGCTTGCGATCATGCTGGCGGCGCTGACGGCCTTTGAAGGCAGCGGCGATGCGCGGCGGCTGGGCTATGAGGTGGTGATCAATTCCGACGAGGAGGTGGGGTCGCCCGGTTCGGCGCCGCTGATCGCGGCGGCGGCGCGGGGCAAGCTGGCGGCGCTGACCTATGAGCCGTCGCTGGCGCCCGACGGCACGCTGGCCTCGGCGCGGCCGGGCAGCGGCAATTTCGCGATCACCATCGCCGGGCGCGCCGCCCATGCCGGGCGCAATCCCGAGGACGGCCGCAATGCGGTCGTCGCCGCCGCCGATCTGGCGCTGCGGCTGGCGCGCATCGCCGGGCCGCGCCTGTCGGTCAATCCGGCGCGGATCGACGGTGGCGGCCCGAACAATGTCGTGCCCGCCCATGCCGTGCTGCGCGTCAACATGCGGCCGCAACTGCCCGAGGACGAGGCGCGGGCGCGGTCCCATCTCGACGCGGCGGTGGCGATGGTGGCGGCCGCGCATGAGGTGGAGATTCGCGTCCATGGCGGCTTCGCCCGGCCGCCCAAGCCGTTCGACGCGCGCACCGAGCGATTGTTCGGACTGGTGCGGGCGTGCGGGGCCGACATCGGGCTGGACATCGGCTGGCGACCTTCCGGCGGCGTCTGTGACGGGAACAATATCGCGGCAACGGGCGTCCCGGTGGTGGACACCATGGGTGCGCGTGGCGGCGCTATCCATTCCAGCGAGGAGTTTCTTCTGGTCGACAGCCTGGCCGAGCGCGCGATGTTGTCAGCCCTGGTGCTGGCCCGGCTGGCGCGCGGGGAGGGGCTGGCATGAGCCACCGTGTCCGCCTTGCCCGGCGCGGCGATGTCGACGCCGTGCTGAGCCTCGCCAAGATGACGGGCGGCGGCTTCACCAACCTGCCGCCCGACCGCGAGGCGCTGGCCGCCAAGCTCGACCGTTGCGAGGCGGCGCTGGCCCGCAGCGAGGAAGCGCCCGACGACGAACTCTATGTACTGGTGCTGGAGGATGTTGCGCGCGGCCGGATCGTTGGCACGGCGCAGATATTCTCGGCCATCGGCCAGCAATGGCCCTTCTATTCCTACAAGATCACCTCGCTGACCCAAAGCTCCCGCGAGCTGGGGCGCAGCTTTTCGGCGGAGATGCTCAACCTCGTCACCGACTTCCAGGGGGCGAGCGAGGTCGGCGGGCTGTTCCTGCACCCCGATGCGCGTTCGGGCGGCCTCGGCAAGCTGCTGGCGCGCAGCCGCTATCTGTTCATCGCCGCCCACCGCCGGCGCTTTGCCGACCGGACGCTCGCCGAATTGCGCGGCTGGCTGGACGTCAACGGCAATTCCCCCTTCTGGGAGGGGCTTGCCGGGCGTTTCTTCGGCATGGCCTATCAGGAGGCGGACAGGTTCAATGCGCTGATGGGCAACCAGTTCATCGCCGACCTCATGCCCAAGCATCCCATCTATACGGCCATGCTGCCGGACGAGGCGCGGCGCGTCATCGGCGTGCCGCACGACAATGGCCGCCCCGCCATGCAGATGCTGGAGCATGAGGGGTTCGCATACGATAATTATATCGACATTTTCGACGGCGGCCCCACCATGGCGGCAGCGACCGACGAGATTCGGACGGTGCGGGAGGCGTCGACCGCCCGCCTGAACGCGATCGGCGTCGAGGATGGGCAGGCGGTGCTGGCCGGCAGCGGCCGACTGGGGGAGTTCAAGGCAGCATTTGCCATTGTGCAGCCGGCAAGCGATGGGGAGGCGGCGATCGACAGCGCGGCCGCCGCCCTGCTCGATATCAAGATTGGAGACGCATTCATCCATGTCCGGCGCTGAGCTGATTTCCCGCGAGCCGGCGACTGGCGCGACCTTGTGGACCGGCACGGCGGGCGATGTCGATGCGGAGGTGGCGACCGCGCGCGCGGCGTGGCCGGAATGGGCCGCGCGCCCGCTCACCGTGCGCATCGAGACGCTGCGCCGCTTCGTCAATGTCGTGCGCGGCCGGCAGGAGGCCTTCGCCGACCTGATCGCGCGCGAGACCGGCAAGCCGCTGTGGGAATCGCGGACCGAGGTGGAAAGCGTCATCGGCAAGGTCGATATTTCCGTCGCCGCCTATGCCGAGCGCACGCCGCAGCGCCGGCTGGAGGGCAATATGGGCGCGCGGGTGGCGGTGCGGCACAAGCCGCATGGCGTGCTCGGCGTGCTCGGCCCCTATAATTTCCCGGCCCACCTGCCCAACGGCCACATCGTTCCGGCGCTGATCGCTGGCAATGCGGTGGTGTTCAAGCCGTCGGAGCATACGCCGGCGACGGGCGCCTTGCTGGTCGATTGCCTGCACGAGGCGGGGGTGCCGCAGGGCGTTTTGCGGCTGCTCCCCGGCGCGGCGGCGGAAGGGCAGGCGCTGGCGTCCCATCCCGACCTCGACGGGCTGCTGTTCACCGGCTCCGCCCGCACGGGCGTGGTGCTGGCCCGGCAATATGCCGAGATGCCGGGGCGCATGCTGGCGCTGGAAATGGGCGGCAACAACCCGATCATCGTGTGGGACGCAGCCGACATCCATGCCGCGGCGGTGATGATCGTCCAGTCCGCCTATGCCAGTTCGGGGCAGCGCTGCACGGCGGCGCGGCGGCTGATCGTGCGCGACGGCGCGGAGGAGCCGCTGGTGGCGGCGCTCACCGGGTTGATCGACCGCATCATCGTGGGCGCGCCGCACGACCAGCCGGCGCCGTTCATGGGGCCGGTGATCGACAACCGCGCCGCCGACGGGCTGCAGGACGCCTATATGGAGCTGATGATGAAGGGCGGGGTGCCGATTCGCCGCCTCGATCGGCCGGACGAGGCCAAACCCTTCCTCACCCCGGCGCTGATCGACGTCACCGCCGTCCAGCGGCGGCCGGATGTCGAGCTGTTCGGCCCGATATTGCAGATGATCCGCGTGCCCGATTTCGAGGCGGCGCTGGTCGAGGCCAACGCCACCCGCTATGGCCTGTCGGCCTCGCTGATCGGCGGCAGCCCGCAGCTTTACGACCGTTTCTGGGCGACGGTGAAGGCGGGCGTCATCAACTGGAACCGGCCGACCAACGGCGCCCCCTCCAACGCGCCTTTCGGTGGGCTTGGCCTGTCCGGCAACCACCGGCCGAGCGCCTTCTATGCCGCCGACTATTGCGCCTATCCGGTGACGTCGACCGAGGTGGAGCAGCAGCGTGCCGCCATCGGCGTGGGGCTGCGCTAAGGCCCGGTGCAGCGACCACTGGACAGGCGCGATAATCTGGGCAGGCGCCATAATCTGGATAGGCGCCATAATCTCCGTTCGTCCTGAGCCTGTCGAAGGACGACAACGCAGGTCTTCCCACCCAGCAGATTCGCAAGCCGGCGCAGTCGTCCTTCGACAGGCTCAGGACGAACGGAGGTGGGAGGGTGTCGCGGAGAGGACGTCGGGGAGAAGGATGCCGGTGGGAAGGGTGGTGCCGAGTCATCGCTCGATGCTTTAGGGAATGGCATTCGCGGTGGATGGACCCCCCGGCGCGAATGGAGGGAGGCGGCGATGATCGAGATCAATTTCGACGGCATTGTCGGGCCGACCCATAATTATGCGGGCCTGAGCCTCGGCAATCTTGCCGCCACGGCGCATCGGGGGGCGGTGTCCCACCCGCGCGCGGCGGCGTTGCAGGGCATCGACAAGATGCGCCGCACGCTGGCGATGGGGCTGGCGCAGGGCATATTACTGCCGCATCCCCGGCCGGATCGGGCGTGGCTGGCGAGCCTATCCACCAGTATAGCCGAAGCCGATCTGTTCCTGCGCGCCAACGCCCTGTCGGCTTCGGCGATGTGGGCGGCCAATGCGGCCACCGTCTCGCCCGCGCCCGACACCGCCGACGGGCGCTGCCACGTCAGCGTCGCCAACCTGATGACCATGGCGCATCGCAGCCATGAATGGCCGGCGACGCTGGCGCAGCTGCGGCTCGCTTTCGCCGACGAACGCCATTTCGCGGTGCATGGTCCGGTGCCGCCGCCCTTCGGGGACGAGGGCGCGGCCAATCACATGCGGCTGTGCGACGCGCATGGCGGGCCGGGCGTCGAGGTCTTCGTCTATGGCGTGCCGGGCGGCGCATTCCCGGCGCGTCAGCATGTCGAGGCGAGTCGCGCCATCGCGCGCCGCCACGGCCTGTCGCCGGCCCGGACCCTGTTCGTCCAGCAATCGGCGGCAGCCATTGCCGCCGGGGCCTTCCATAACGATGTCGTCGCGGTTGCCGACCGCAACCTGCTGCTCGCCCATGAACAGGCCTTTGCGGACAAGGAGGGGTTTTACGCGGCGCTGAGGACGGCGCTGCCGTCCGTGACGATCGTCGAGGTGCCCGCCGTGCGTGTCAGCCTGGCCGATGCGGTGCGCAGCTATCTGTTCAACGCCCAGCTCGTGTCCCTGCCCGAAGGCGAGCAGGCGCTGATCCTGCCGGCCGAGGCGCGCGCGACGCCGGCGGTCTGGCAATGGGTCGAGGAGGTGCTGGCGGGCAACGGCCCGATCCGGCGCGTCGAGGTCGTCGACCTGCGCCAGTCCATGGCCAATGGCGGCGGGCCTGCCTGCCTGCGGCTGCGTGTCGTCGCGGACCCGGAGACCGTCGACCGGCGCTTCCTCGTCGACGCCGCCCGGCTCGATCGCATCGCCGAGGTGGTGGCGACGCATTGGCCGGAGGCCATCGCCGCCGAACAGCTTGGCGATTCCGCGCTGTGGGAGCGGGCGGAGGCGGGGCGGGCGGCGCTGCTCCGGGCGCTGGATCTCGCCATTCTCGGCTGATCGCGATAGCTTGGCTAAGCCCCTGTCAAGCGAAGTTCGCTTGAGATTGCGGGCATTCGCGTCCATCTGGCTGGCATGGCCAGTTTGCTTGATCCCGACGCGCGCGGGCGCGTCATCCTTGTCGGTGCCGGTCCCGGCGATCCCGACCTGCTCACCGTGCGCGCCGTCAGGGCGCTCGGCATGGCGGACGTGGTCGTCCACGACGGGCTGGTCGACAGCCGCGTGCTGGAACTCGCGCCGCCCGCCGCCCAGCGGATTTCGGTGGCGAAGCAGCGGGCGCGGCACACCTTGTCGCAGGATGCGATCAACGCCCTCATCATCGCCCATGTCCGCGCCGGATCGGTGGTCGTGCGGCTGAAGGGCGGCGATCCCTTCGTGTTCGGTCGTGGCGGCGAGGAGGTCGAGGCGGTGCGCTCGGCGGGCCTCACCGTCGAGGTGGTGCCGGGCGTGTCGGCGGCGCTGGGCTGCGCGGCCGAGGCGATGCTGCCGCTCACCCATCGCGACTATTCCAGCGCGGTCAGCTTCGTCGCCGGCCAGTGCAAGGGGCTGAGCGAGCAGGACTGGTCGGGCCTTGCCGGCCATGGTCGCACGCTCGTCATCTATATGGGCGTGGCGACCGCGCACGACATCGCCGACAAGCTGATGGCCGACGGCGTCTCGCCCGCCATGCCGGTGGCGGTGCTGGAGCGCGGCACCCTGCCGGGCAGCCGGGCGCTCAGGACGCTGCTCGCCGATCTCGGCAACATGGTGTCGCGCGAACGCATCAAGAGCCCCGCGATCATCGTCGTCGGCGACGTGGTGCTGTTGTCTGACGCCGAGGATCGGCTAAAGGCGCTGGCTTCACGGGCGGAGGAGTTGGCGTGAACATTTTGACCGGGAACGATCTTGAGACCGGCGACGTGATCTGGTGGACCGGCGACGGCTGGTCGCGCCATGTCGCCGAAGCCGTCGATGTCGGCGAGCATGGCGAGGCGATCCGCGCCGTCGAGGAAGGCGCGCGCCGGGTCAATACCGCCTATATCGTCGAAGCGACGCTGACGGACGGCATTCCGCGTCCGAACCATATCAAGGACCGCATCCGCGCGCTCGGCCCGACCGTGCGCCTCGATCTTGCGATCAAGCCGATGGATGCGTCCGCCGGGAATTGGGTGATCTGATGTACCGCTATGACCAATATGACCAGTCGATCGTCGACTCCCGCGTCGAGGAGTTCCGCGACCAGGTGATGCGCCGCATCGCCGGCGACCTGACCGAGGACCAGTTCAAGCCGCTGCGGCTCAAGAACGGCCTCTATCTCCAGCTGCACGCCTATATGCTGCGCGTCGCCATCCCCTATGGCACGCTCAACAGCCGGCAGATGCGGATGCTGGCGCATATCGCGCGCACCTATGACCGCGGCTACGGCCATTTCACGACGCGCCAGAACATCCAGTACAACTGGATCAAGCTGGAGCAGGCGCCCGACATCCTCGCCGAGCTGGCGACGGTGGAGATGCACGCCATCCAGACCAGCGGCGA
>CAZACH010000118.1:0-1817 GCA_964483275.1 uncultured Sphingomonadaceae bacterium
CCGGCGCCGGTCCCGCAAGTGGGTGCTGTCGTCCTTCGACAGGCTCAGGACGAACGGAGGTGGGGGCAGAAAGTACGGAAAAACGCGCACCGGGCTAACGCCCCAGCAACAGCCCCATGATCTTCACGTCCACGGCAAGACCTTCCGCGCGTTTCTTCGCGATGAAGCCCGACAGCTCCGCCATCGCCACCCGGTGGACGGTGATGTCCTCGCCGTCCAGCCCGCCGCCTTCGCCGACCTTGGTCAGGCCGTGCGCGCGAAACAGTTGGAAGGTTTCGCGGACCATGCCGGGGGAGGAGGCGAACTCGCCGAGCGGTTCCAGCCGTTCGGCGCGCCAGCCGGTCTCCTCCTCAAGCTCGCGTTCGGCGGAGGCTAGTGCGTCCTCGCCCTCGCTCAAGTCGCCGACCAGTCCGGCGGGCAGCTCGATGCAGCGGCGGCCGAGGGGGACGCGGTACTGCTCGACCAGCAGGACGTGGTCCGTCTCGTCGATGGCGAGGATCACGGCGGCGCCGATGTTGCGGGCGCGGCCGACATATTCCCATTTGCCGTCGACATGGACCTCGATGAACTTGCCCTGCCAGACGCGCGTGTCCTTGCTTGTCATACTTCGATCAGCCGGTCCGGTATCTCGTTGGGGTTGGCGCTGCCCGGCGGGAAGTGCGGGGCGAGCAGGTCGCCGACCGCCGTCACCGCCGCCGCCAGCCCCTCGCCGGGGCGGCCGTCGGCGACGGCATCGACCAGCGCCGCCATCACCTCGCCCCACGCCTCGCGCGCGACCTTGCCGTGGACGGCGGCGTCGGCGACCAGCTCGGCGCGGTGCTCGGCCAGCGACAGGAATATCATCACGCCGTTGCGGCCATGGGTGCGCGCCTCGGTGCTGACCTTGAAGGTCGATAGCGCGCGGCGGCGTACCCGGTCGCTTTTCAGCGATGACGGCGTCAGCCAATAGCGCAGCGGCGTCTCGCTGATGATGTAGCGCACCGCCACGAACGCCAGCACCTGCACGACGAACAGCATGATCAGCCGCCAGACGATGTCGTCGGCATGCCAGCCGAGGATAGGGCGGATCAGCGCGTCGATGCTGTCGGGCGGCAGCGCCGCGACCAGCACCGGGATGGCGAGCGCCGCCACCGCCGCCCAGTGCATGACGACGTCGAGATAGGTGTCGCTGCGCGCCGTCGCAATGGCGAGGATTTCCGCCGAGCTGCGCGTCTCGGCATCGGCGATGGCGTCCGTGACCAGCCGATGGTCGTGATCGGTCAAATGCATCACCAGCCCCCCGACGCGCCGCCGCCGCCGAAGCCGCCGCCACCGCCTGAAAATCCACCGAAGCCGCCACCGCCCGAGCGGCCGCCAAGGCCACCCAGCCCGCCGCCGATCCCCGGCCCCCACAACACGACCGGCGACCGTCCCCGCCGGAACGAACGCCCGCCGACGCGGCTGAGGAACATCGGCAGGATGACGACGAGCAGGATGAAGACCCAGAAGATGGCGAGCGGGGAAAAACCGCTGTCTTTGGCTTCGGCCGTCGCCTGCTCGGCCAGCGCCCGCGCTTCGTCCGGCGGCAAGGCGAGCTGCGCGGCGATCGCCGTCGCTCCCGCCTCGATGCCGGCCGGCATGTCGCCCGCGCGGAAGGCGGGCAGTATGTCGCGGCGGATGATCTGGCTGGACAAGGCGTCGGTCAGGATCGGCTCAAGCCCATAGCCGACCTGGATGCCGACCTTGCGCTCGTTGGGCGCGACCAGCAGGATGACGCCGTCGTCGCGCTCCTTGTCGCCGATCGCCCATTGCTGGCCGAGGCGGACGCCGAAATCCTG
>CAZACH010000118.1:1917-7185 GCA_964483275.1 uncultured Sphingomonadaceae bacterium
TCATCGGCTTCGATCCATAGATCAGCTTGGCGCCGACGATCGACGGGAAGGTGCGGATGGTGGTGTTATAGGCCTGAACCTTCTCATTATAGATGCGCCGCTCGTTGGAGATACGGTTCTCGGTGCCTTCGAGTTGGCTTTGCAGGGTGAGGAAATTCTCGCTGGACCTGAGGTCGGGATAGCGCTCCACCACCAGCAGCAGGCGGCCCAATGACTGCGACAGCGCGCCCTGCGCCGCCTCGAACTGCTGGACCTTGGCGGGATCGGACAGGTCGTCGGCGCTGAGGTTGACCGAGGTGGCGCGCGCCCGTGCCTCCGTCACCTGGGTCAGCACCTCGCGCTCCTGCTTGGCGAAGCCCTGCACCGTCGCGACGAGATTGGGCACCAGGTCGGCGCGCCGCTGATATTGGTTCTGGACATTGCCCCACTGCGCCTTGGCGGCCTCCTCGGCGGTCGGGATGGTGTTGACGCCGCAGCCGGCGAGGCCGAGCGCGATCAGGACAGGCAGAGCGAAGCGACGGATCATTTCCACATCCCCATTGTTTCAGCCCTTCTCATAGTCGATTTGCCGTTCATGCGGAATTGCGATTGAATCGCGATGCCGCTTGGGTCCATTGTCCGACCCGTCACAGCAGGCAGGGGAACGCGAATGTTAAAGGAATTCAAGGCCTTCATCTCCCGAGGCAATGTCCTCGACCTCGCGGTCGCCGTCATCATCGGCGCCGCCTTCAACAAGATCGTCACCTCGCTGACCGAAGATGTCATCATGCCGGTCATCGGCCGCATCTTCGGCGGGCTGGATTTTTCCAGCTATTTCGTCCGGCTTGGCGAGATTCCGGCCGACTATGCCGGCTCGCCGTCCGACTATGCCGCGCTCAAGGCGGCGGGCGTGCCGTTGCTCGGCTATGGCGCGTTCATCACCCAGGTGGTGAGCTTCATCATCCTCGCCTTCATCATCTTCCTGCTGATCAAGGCGGCGAACAAGGTCATTGCACGGCCTGCGGAAGCCGAGGCGGAAGCCGCCGATGTCGTGCTGCTCCGCGAGATTCGCGACGAGCTGAAGGCACGGCCGAGGGTTTAAGGCGTCGGGCGATAAATCAGCACGGCCATTCCCACCCCCGTTCGTCCTGAGCTTGTCGAAGGACGACCGCACCAACTTGGAGGCCGGCTCCGGGCCTTGCGGGTGGGAAGGCCTGCGCTGTCGTCCTTCGACAAGCTCAGGACGAACGGAGGTGGGTTGGTGCGCACCGCTGCATGTGCCAGCGCTGCCGCCTGATGCCGCCCCTCACGCCCAGTCGAGGCTGCACGCCACGGCCTTGCGCCAGCGTGCCAGCCCCGTCTGGCGCCAGTCCTCGTCACGCTGCGGCGTCCAGCGGGCGTCGCGGGTGACGAGCGCGGCAAGGCTGGCGGTGTCGGGCCACAGCCCCACCGCCAGACCGGCGGCGAAGGCGGCCCCGAGCGCGGTCGATTCGGGGTTGGCCGCACGGGCGACCTCGGTGCCCAATATGTCCGCCTGAATCTGCATGAGCAGGCCGTTGGCGGTCATGCCGCCATCGACGCTGAGCGCCGGGACCGGCTGGCCGAGATCGGCGACGACGGCATCCACCACCTCGCGCGTCTGCCACGCCACCGCCTCCAGCGCGGCGCGGGCGAGGTGCGCCTTGTCGACATAGCGGGTGAGGCCGAGGATCGCACCGCGCGCATCGGGCCGCCAGTGCGGCGCGAACAGGCCGGAGAAGGCCGGGACGATCACGGCACCGCCGCTGTCCTCGACCGACGCGGCGAGTGCCTCCACCTCCGATGCCTTGCCGATGATGCCGATCTGATCGCGCAGCCATTGCACGAGCGACCCGGTGACGGCGATCGAGCCTTCCAGCGCATAAGCGGGCGCGTCCTCACCGAAGCGATAGGCGATGGTCGTCACCAGCCCCGCCCTGCTCTGCACCGCCGCCCCGCCCGTGTTGGCGAGCAGGAAATTGCCGGTGCCATAGGTGCATTTGGTGTCGCCCGGCGCGAAGCAGCCCTGCCCGACCAGCGCCGCCTGCTGGTCGCCCAGCGCGCCGGCCACCGGCACGCCGGCCAGCATCTCCCGCGCCTCGCCATAGAGTGCGGAGGAAGGCAAAATCTCCGGCAGCAGCGCGCGTGGAATGGCGAAAGCATCGAGCAGCCGGTCGTCCCAGTCCAGCGTCGCGAGGTTCATCAGCTGGGTGCGGCTGGCATTGGTGACGTCGCTGACATGGCGGCCGGTCAGCTTCCAGATCAGCCATGAATCCATCGTCCCGGCGGCCAGGTGCCCCGCCTCCGCCGCCGCGCGGGCGCCTTCGACCGTGTCGAGCAGCCAGGCGATCTTGGAGGCCGAGAAATAGCTGGCGAGCGGCAGGCCAGTTTCCACCCGGAAGCGGTCGCGGCCACCCTCCTCCGCCATGCGGGCGAGCATCGGCTCGGTCCGCGTATCCTGCCAGACGATGGCGTTATGGATCGGCCGGCCGCTGCGGCGATCCCACAGCAGGCAGGTCTCGCGCTGGTTGGTGATGCCGATGGCGCGGATGTCGGCGGGCCGCACGCCGCCGCGCGCCAGCACGCCCGCGATGCAGGCGGCGACATTGGCCCATATCTCCTGCGCGTCATGCTCGATCCAGCCGGGGCGCGGCATGATCTGGCGATGCTCGCGCTGGTCGATGGCGCGCACATTGGCGCCCTCGTCGATCAGCAGGCAGCGCGAGCTGGTCGTCCCCTGATCGATGGCGAGGATCAGGGTGCCCGCCATCAGGCCGCGCGCCTGCGCCGCCTTGGCCCCTGATCCTCGTCGAACAGGGCGGCGAGCTGCTCGACCATCGTGCCGCCAAGCTGCTCGGCGTCCATGATCGTCACGGCGCGGGCATAATAGCGGGTCACGTCATGGCCGATGCCGATCGCCATCAGTTCCACCGGCGAGCGGCTTTCGATCCAGCCGATCACCTGCCGCAAGTGGCGCTCCAGATAGGCGCCATTGTTGACCGACAGCGTCGAATCGTCGACCGGCGCGCCGTCGGAGATCACCATCAGGATGCGCCGCTCCTCGGGCCGCGCCATCAGCCGGCCATGCGCCCACAGCAGCGCCTCGCCGTCGATATTCTCCTTGAGCAGCCCCTCGCGCATCATCAGGCCCAGGCTGGCGCGGGCGTGCCGCCACGGCTCGTCGGCGCGCTTGTAGACGATGTGGCGCAGGTCGTTGAGCCGGCCCGGCGACGGCGGGCGGCCATCGGCCAGCCACTTCTCGCGCGCCTGCCCGCCCTTCCAGGCGCGGGTGGTGAAGCCCAATATCTCGGTCTTGACGCCGCACCGCTCCAGCGTCCGCGCCAATATGTCGGCGCTGATCGCCGCGATCGAGATCGGCCGCCCGCGCATCGAGCCGGAATTGTCGAGCAGCAGCGTCACCACCGTGTCGCGGAACTCGGTCTCGCGCTCGACCTTGTAGCTCAGCGAATGGCCGGGCTGGACGACGACGCGCGACAGGCGGGCGCTGTCGAGCAACCCTTCCTCCTGATCGAAGTCCCAGCTGCGGCTCTGCTGCGCCATCAGCCGCCGTTGCAGGCGGTTGGCGAGGCGCGACACGGTGCCCTGCAAATGGACGAGCTGCTGGTCGAGATAGGCGCGCAGCCGGGTCAGCTCCTCGGCATCGCAAAGCTCGGTCGCGGCAATCACCTCGTCGAACGCCAGCGTATAGGCGCGATAGTCGAAATGCGCGGGCATGGTCGACCAGCTGTTGGGCCGCACGGGCATCATGCCCTCATCGCCCTCGTCGCCCATCTCGCTGTCGTCGGTGGCGTCGGCCTCGATCTCGGTCTCGCCCTCGCCATCCTCGCCGGCGCTGTCCTGCTCGGCGCGCGCCTCGACGACGCCGTCGGTGGAGCCGCCATCCTGCTCCTGCTCGCCGTCGTCCTGCTCGCTTTCCTGCTCCTCCTCGCCGGATTCGTCGGCTTCGGTGGCTTCCTGCGGCTCGGCCTGCTCGATGAGGTCGAGACCTTCCAGCAGGCGTGTCGAAAGCCGGGCGAACGCCGCCTGATCGTGGATCTCCCCGGCCAGCGCATCGAGGTCGCCGCCCGCCTTTTCGAGGATCGCGCCGCGCACCATCTCAAGCGCCGGGGCGGCGGCTTCCGGGGCCGGCTGGCCGGTCAGCCGCTCGCGCAGCAGCAGCGACAGCGCCGTCGCCATCGGCACCTCGTCGGGGGTCCGCGCCCGCACGATCGGGTCGGTGCGCATCCGCGCCTTCAGCATCATGTCGAGATTGGCGGCGATCCCGGCATAGTCGCGCGCACCCAGCGCCTCGACCCGCACCTGCTCCAGCCCGTCGAAGGCCGCGCCGGCCACCGCATCGGCGGGGCGCGCGCCATTGTGGACCGCATCGTCATGGTGCAGCACGCGCAGGGCGAAGGCATCGGACCAGCCGCGCGCTTCCGCCACCTGCTCGGGCGGCAGGCCGCGCGACGGGATCGGCACCTTGGCGGCGCGGGCGGCGAGGGACGGCGCGTCGGCGGTGAAGCTCAACTCCAGCTCGCCCTCGCCGGACACGGCGCGCGCCGCGGCGGCCAGCGCCTGCCGGAAAGCCTCGAGCGGGTTCGCCTCCGCCATCAGTCGCCCCTGCCCGTCATCTCGATCACACCCGGCGGATGGCGACCGATTCCGGCAGCTCCGCGCCGAACACCCGCTGATAATATTCAGCGATCAGCGGCCGCTCCGCCTCGTCGCACTTGTTGAGGAAGGAGACCCGGAACGCATAGCCCAGATCCTTGAAGATCAGCGCGTTTTCCGCCCAGTTGATCACCGTGCGCGGGCTCATGACGGTGGAGATGTCGCCGGCCATGAAGCCCTTGCGGGTGAGATCGGCGACCTTCACCATCTTCTCGACCTCGGCCTTGCCGCCGGCATGGTCATATTCGCCCGACTTGGCGAGGACGATGCGCACCTCGGTCTCGGCCGGCAGATAGTTGAGCGTCGACACGATGCTCCAGCGGTCCATCTGGCCCTGGTTGATCTGCTGCGTGCCATGATAGAGGCCGGTCGTGTCGCCAAGGCCCACCGTGTTGGCGGTGGCGAACAGGCGGAACCACGGGTTCGGGCGAATCACCCGGTTCTGGTCGAGCAGCGTCAGCTTGCCGGAGGTTTCCAGCACGCGCTGGATCACGAACATCACGTCGGGGCGGCCGGCATCATATTCGTCGAACACCAGCGCAGTCGGCGTCTGCAGCGCCCAGGGCAGCAGGCCTTCGCGGAATTCCGTCACCTGCT
>CAZACH010000119.1:0-7102 GCA_964483275.1 uncultured Sphingomonadaceae bacterium
CTCGGGATCGTCCGGACCCGGGTCGATCACCGCGACCGTGCCTTCGCCGACGATGTAGGTGCCGGTGCCGTGCAGCGTGAACGGGCCGGGGTTGGGCGCAAGCAGGCGCCGCACGCCGGGAATCACCATTTCCGCACGACCATAGACGGGTTCATCGCTCATGGGATGCGATGTGGCATTGCCGGCCCGCTATCTCAAGTGGCCAGCGCGGCCCGGATCACTTGAGATTTGCCCCGAAGGCCCTAAAGCCGCGGTTGCCCAGCGAGGAGATTGCATGTGCCGACCGTGACCGCCGATGTCGAGTGGGCGGTTTCCGACGCCCTGACCGATTATGGCGAGGCGACGACCCTCATGGAACAGCGGGCTGCCGCGATAAGGGATGGCGCGGCTCGTGAAATGGCTTGGCTGCTACAGCACGGCCATGTCTACACGGCGGGCACCAGCGCCGCGCCGGAGGAGCTGTTGGCGCCCGGCGCGGTGCCGGTTTTCAAGACCGGGCGTGGCGGTCGATACACCTATCATGGGCCGGGGCAGCGTGTCGGCTATATCATGCTCGACCTTGCAAAACGGGGTCGGGACGTCCGCCATTATGTCCATTCCCTCGAAGGCTGGCTGATCGCGGCGCTTGCCGACCTTGACGTCTCCGCCCATCGCGCGGCGGGACGCATCGGCCTGTGGGTCGACACGCCGGCGGGAGAAGCGAAGATCGGCGCGATCGGCGTGCGGGTTCGCCGGTGGGTCACCTTGCACGGCTTCGCGCTGAACGTGTCACCCGACCTCGGCCGCTTCGGCGGCATCGTTCCGTGCGGCCTCGCCGACTATGCCGTCACCAGCCTGGAAGCGCTCGGACGGCCCGCCGACATGAAAGCGCTCGACGAAGCGCTCGCGCGGCATTTTCCCGGATTTCTTGAAACGCTGGAGCGTGGCGGTCAGGGGGCGGCTGAGGAAAGCTGCTCATCCTCCAGCGCGCCGTTGAGATAGAGGGCGAACAAGGAAGCGGACAGCTTCTTCTGGACGGCGACAGCCTCGCGGCGCTCCTCGATCAATTGCAAGCGATAGCGCCAGGCGATGTGCACCGCCGCGAACAGGATCGCGGCCATGATGCACGAGCCGATCGACACGATGGGCGTCACATCCAGCAATAATTGCTGAATCGGCGCACAGATAAGCGCTGCAATTGCATAGCCTATGACTGTCGATCGCATGTCAGTCATCTCTCCTCTGGTGCAGTTCACCGCTATTATGGCCTGTCATGGTTAAACATTCGTTGTCGGGATTGCGGTGGAAAGCCGCAACGCTTGAGGGGCCGCCAAACCCTCGTTAGTGTCCGCCCCGGTTTGGGTGTCGAAAGCAGAAGAAGCAGCCCGGATCATTTCATGCTAGGGAGTCAGCTAAATGCAGAACATTTTCAAGAAGTTCGCGCTCGGCGCGATGGCGGCCGGCGCGGCGCTGGCGGTTTCTGCCTGTGGCGATACCAGCGCGCCCGTGGACAACACCGCTGATGTCAACACGACCGATATGATGCTGGAAGAAGGCACCACCAACGACATCACGTCGATGGACGCGGCGGCTGGCGCCGACATGAACGTGACGGACGGCAACCTGATGACGAACGAGCTGCCGCCGCTGGACAACAGCGTCACGGACAACGCCACCAACGCGATGTAATGTGTACGCCGGCAAGTGGGAAAGGCCGCTGCTCTGGCGGCCTTTTTCATTTGCCGGGAGCAAGTCGGATTTTTGAGACAGGCCGAGCCGGTTTTCCGCTGACGCGCGGGGATGCAGCGCGCTAAGATATGGGAAACCCTATTTCGAGGTAATCCTGCATGGCGCGTACGCATCGTTTCTTCTGGCCGGTTGCTGCTCTTTCACTGGCCGCCGTTCCCGCACATGCTCAGCTTTTTCTCGTCGAACCCGCCAACGCCAATGGTCCGGTAACCCTGGACGAGACCGGGTTTGGCCAGCCGCTTCCCGGTGGCACCGCCGCCGAAAAGACCGCCAACATCGCCTGGGCCATGCGCGCCGGCCTCAATGTCGCCGCGCTGCAATGCCAGTTTTCCCCCGCCTTGCAGACCGTTCCCAATTACAACGACCTTCTGCGCCATCATTCCGCGGAACTGGAGAAGGTTCGCAGCGGGCTTGCCGCTTATTTCACCCGCACCGCCGGCAAGGGACGGCCGGGGGTCATGGCGTTCGATCAATATACGACCCGGACCTACAACGCCTTTTCGACGCTTTACGGCCAGTTGAACTTCTGTAACACGGCCGCGAAAGTCGGACGGGCCGCCCTCGGCATACCGAAAGGCGATTTCGAGCGCTTCAGCCTCACGCAGATCCGCGCGCTCACATCAAGCCTGTCGCCGGTGGGTGAAAGCTTCTTCCGGGTCCGTTATCAATATCTGCCCACCGAAACCCTGGTCGATCCCTGCCTCGACAAGAAGGGACGCCGCAAAAAGCGTTGCGAATAGCGCCGCTGGCCGGATCGGGATCCCGGGCAAAAACCGGACAAAAAAAAGAGCCGTCCGAAGACGGCTCCCGAGACAAGAGAGCAGCGGGGAGGTGAACTCCCCGCTGTCTTTTATTACATGCCCGAACCCGGACCGAAGGTGATTTCCACGCGACGGTTCTGCGGCTCGCGGACACCATCGGCGGTTTCGACCAGCGGACGGCTCTCGCCGAACGCTTCGGTCGTCAGCGCGCTCTCCGGAACGCCACGGCCGACCAGGTAGCTCTTCACAGAGTCTGCGCGACGCTGCGAGAGGCCGACGTTGTAGTCCGCGGCACCCGACTTGTCGGCGTGACCGGCGAGAACGACCGACGCCGTACCCGTCTGCTGATAGGCGGCAGCGGCGTTGTCCAGGATGCCAGCGGCTTCCGGCGTAACGTCCGACTTGTCCCAATCGAAGAAGACGATGAACGGACCCGGCGCAACCGGCGGCGGCGGCGGGGGCGGCGGTGCCGGCGGCTCAGGCGGCGGCGGCGGAGGCGGAGGCGGCGGAGGCGGCGGAGCGGCCGGCTCACCGAAGTTGAAGATCAGGCTCGCCAGCAGGCTGTGCGACCGGACCCGGCCCTTCATCTGCTCGCCGTTCAGCGCAATCGTCTTGACGTCATCGACGTTGAAGAAGCGATACTTCAGACCCACGTCAACACGGTCGGACAGGGGCGCACGCACGCCGGCGATCGCCTGCCATGCGAAACGGCTGTCGCTGTCGTCCGAGAAGGCCGGACCGTACTTGGCGAGCTGATATTCCGACTGCTTCACGCGAGCGACACCGGCACCACCGCCGACGAAGCCCTGGATGCCGTCGTCGGCACCGAAGTCGAACATACCGTTGAGCATGAAGCTGAGGATGCGGGTATTGCCATCGGCGGCTTCATGGGTGCCGGGCGCCAAGCCCGCGCCAGTGGCAACCGAGACCGCGTCCAGATTGGCGTCCTTGTAGGCCACTTCGAATTCGGCACGGAAACCGCCGAAATCGTAGCCGACGATGCCGCCGACGTCGAAGCCCTTATTGTGATCGACGGTGACCGCTTTGTCCACGGTACCCAGATCGAACTTGGCGTCTTCGACGAGCAAACCGCCGCCTTCAACGCCAACATACCAGGCACCATCCCGTGCCGCCGCTGGCGTAGCCAGAGCGGTCGTCGCGAGCGCCACAGCTATGGCGATCTTTCGCATAGATTTCCCCTTTCAGAACATGTCTCAACCAGAGACAGTTGCGCCTCACTACCCATGTTGCAGCCACTGCGCAAGCGAATGAAAGCAACAACTGTTGCCGAAGTGCTGCACTTGCCTGAAAGAAAGACCAAGGAAGCGCCACATCGACAAGCCGCAAACGTGCTACTCAGCAAAGAGTTTCACAGTTGCGAAATTAAACCATGCGTCCGAAGGGTTAACAGAATCTCAACAATAGCCGCCCGCGCCTCGGCATCTGCCGTGGCGCCGCCGCCGGGGTCGACTATTGCGGGCTGGCGCGGGCCAACGACCTGCTGCCCGCCGATCTCCACTGCGGCAACCGGCCAGGCAGCCGCTTCCCAGCCACCGTTCCGCCTGACGCGCAAGGCGCCATTCGGACGAAGCCAGGCGATCATGCCCTCATGCGACGGCGCGAACCGCCAGCCGCCTTCGGTCCACAAGGCTATGGCACCGACGTTCCCGGCCCATTCGCCGGCCGGGGCGCTGCCGACCAGCCAGCTCGTCCCTTCCTCCGGGGCGGCGGGCGGCAGATTCGCGGGTTCTGCTTCGACGACGAGGTGGGTCAGATGATCGAGCATCGCCAGCGCTTCGTTATGGATAAGCTCCTTATGCGCCTGGCCGGCCTGGAGAAAGGGCAGGGCAAAGCGTCGACTGCGTTCGGACAAGGCGTCCTCCTCAAGCAAGGATGAAATTCCGGCTGGCGGCCGCCCCCGGCCCGACCAGCAGGCTGAGCTGCGTCACCCGCATGGTCAGCGCGCTGACGGGGCCGCCATGATCCGCGACTTGCATCGCCGGGGTATAAAGCCATTCCGGCGCGGCGGTTTCGACCGAGCGCACGGCATGGCCGTTCAGTTCGATGACGAGCCGATAACGTTCCTCCGCTTCGCCGAGCGGCGCGTCGACGCCGTCCAGCCACGCCCAGCCCTGCCGGCTGCGTCGAATCCAGCGCAAGCGGATGGCGCCATCGTCCTGCGGAACGGCGCTCAGGAAAACCGGCGACGGCGGCCGCAACGCCGTGGCGTCGACCGGGTGGGCCAGCGACACGCCTTCATCAATCGCTTCACCCGCCATCCCCGCGCGCAGGCCGACCGCGCCACCGACACGCTCGATCGGTATCTCGATGGGGACCATGAGGTCGGGTTCAAGCAGCACGAACCGCTCCCCCGCCGCATGGCCGGCAACCGCCGCCTCGCTGCCCCAGCGTCCACGCAGCAAATGGCTGAGCCGATAGTGACGCGGCCCGATCGGCACGGCCGCGCCGAACTGGATCAGCTCGTCACCGACAAGGGCGAGATTGGCGCCGGAATGGAGCAGATCGTCGTCGGCCCCTTCCAGCGCCATCGTGTCATTGGCAAGCAGCACGTCGATGATATTCTGCGCGCCCCGCAGCGCCGTGCTTCCGGGCAAGGGCGGGCTGGTGACGACACCCAGCGCGAGACCCGGATAAAGCCTGCCCTCCGCCTGCCAGCTCATCCCGCCATCGAAGCTGCGCGACAGCGCCGCGCCGCGCCAGCCGGCCTCGGTTCCCGCCGCCGCCGCCCAGACGCGCGGTGTCGCGGGCGTCGCGTCGGTCATGGCGGGAAGCTCGAAGGCGTGGAGGATCGTCTCTCCCTGCGCCGCGACACTCTGCGCCATGGACCGCCCGGCATCGCCCGGAGCGGGGGGCGGCGCGGGCGGGCCGACCCGTTCCGTTTCCACCGCCACCACGCCATTCTCATAGGACCAGCCGCGGATCAGCCAGCGATCCGCGCTGTCGGGCAGGCGCAGCTGGTCGCCCGGCCGCAGCATCAGATGATCGAGCGGCAGGCTCAGCCGCGCCGTCGTGCCCCGCGCCCAGCGGTCGGCGAGGCTGCGCTCCGCCAGCATCTTGGCGACGCCGGCATCCAGCGCGGCCGGCAGTTCGATCCGTTCGTCGCGCGTCCCGGCGCCACCCCGGCGCGCCCGCTGCAAACCAAGTTGATAATCGCGCGCCACATCGAAATAGGCGATGGTCACGGCTTCCGGCAGGCGATCCCTTGCCGAAGCGGAAATCTCGCTGCGCCGGGCCTCCGCCGCGTCCGCTGGCCGTGCGCCAAGCGCCGGCGCCGCAATGTCGATCGGCTCGGTCGAGGGGCTGACCGCGACCAGCCGCAAGTCACGCCCGTCATCGGGCAACGAAATCCGCTCCGTCCGGTCGAAACTCTCGAGCACCGCCCGAACGGTCCCGGCCCCGCTCACCGCAAAGCCATCCATGTCGGTGCCGAAGCCGGCGGCGGTCAGCAAATCCCCGGCCAGATCCTCGCTCACCGGCCCCGGTCCGGTCGGTCCGGCATCCGCCTCGACCTCGAAGGTCAGCATGGGAATGCGATTGCCGAACTCGCTCAGTTCCAGATCTTCCAGAACGATATAGGCAAGGCCGCGATAGGCGGGCGCCGCCGCCATGCCTTCGGCGCTGGCGATCAGCGGATCGGGCCGTTGCGTTTCGTCACCCCGATAGATGCGGGCGGCGACGGGGACGCTCCACCGGCCGTTTTCGCGGATCAGTCGTCCATCCGCCCAGATCCGGTGGACGGCGCGGATCGGCCGCGCCGACAGCGCCACCGCCAGCGAGGCCGAATAGGTATAGCTCACGGTCTTGGGGCGCCCCTTGCCGCCGCCCGACTTATGCCGGTCCTCGATCAGGTCGGTCGCCCAGATGACCTGCCCCGCCACCCGCATCCGGCCATGGATGCGGGGCAGCGGCTGGCCATAGCTGGACCCCTGCACCGCCAGATCGCCAAGGCGCGGTCCAACCTGCCGCCGCGGCGCGAACAGGAATTGATCGGCGGCTTGTCCCGCGATCGCGCCGAATATGCCGCCGATCGGCCCCGCGATGGCGGTTCCGACGGCGGTCAGCATTATGGTTGCCATGATGAGATGCTCCGTTTCGGCCGCCATGCCGAGATCACCGGCCGTTCAGGCCAGCCGGGGGTTTCGACCACCTTGCAAAGACCCGCATGAGCATGGATGAAGCCTGTCGCCGTGCGCACCGCCAGATGGCGCTGGCCGGCCGACTGCGCGATCAGCAGAATATCCCCGGCGCGCGCCTGCTCCGGCCCCAGACGCTCCAGCCCGGCGAGGTGAAGCGCCGGCTCGAAGCGGCCACCATTGTCGCCGCTGAGCCGATAGCCGTTCGGCGCCAGCGCCCGCACGCCCGCCTCGCCCAGGGCCAGCGCCACCAGCCCGACACAATCGAGACCGTCTTCGACGGTGCGCCCCTGCACGCGAAAGCGCGCGCCGATACACCGCCGCGCCGCCGCGACGATCCTGTCCGCCTGCTTGTCCAATCCGGGTTCCTCAAGTCCATGTTGTTAAGGCGGCACCGGCCCGCACCCCCACCCGGCCACCCACGAGCCTATCCTTGATGGGTGGCCGGGTGGGGGTGCG
>CAZACH010000120.1:0-7081 GCA_964483275.1 uncultured Sphingomonadaceae bacterium
GAAATCGACCTCGCCCTTTTCGATGAAATCGTCGATCAGCTCATCGACCAGCCGCTCGATGATCGGCGCCATGTTGCCGATCCGTCCCATGGCGAACACGGCGTTGACCAGCGCGCGATAGCGCTTGTGCTCGGGATCGTCGGAGATCAGCAGCAGGGCCGGCTGGATATAATCCTGCTTGAGGATCGCCTCGACCTCGGGGTCGCCGCCGCCCGTAATCAGCATATGGCCGAAATTGCTGGAGAAATCGGCGGCCCGGCGCGACGCCTCCTCGATCAGCGCATAGGAGGTGACGACGAACATTTCCTGCCCGTCCGGCGAGGTGACGTGCGTCACCGGCGCCGACAGGCGCAGCGACTTCAGGAACGCGTGCGGTTCGGCCAGGATCTCGGGACGAAACAGCGCCCGCGCATCGGGTTCGGCAAGTTCAACGCTCACTTGGAATCTCCAGACAAGACCAGCGAAGGGTGCGGCCGCCGCGCGGCCAACCGTGGGAAAACAGGTAGTGTGCTTATCGCATGCGTGCAATCTATTGCTCCGCCGCCAAAGCTGGGGAATGATCGACGCGGCATCGCGCCGCGACGAAGCGGCGCAAGGGGGAGGAACGGACATGATCGGAATTCGGGCGGTAGCCGTGGTCGTCATCGTGATGATGATCGCGCTGGCGGCAAATATCGCGGCGTTCGACTCGTTCGACCATGGCGCCGGCTTCGACATCTTCCTGTCCGGCAGCGGCTCGCCCTGGCAGCTTTTCATAAACCAGGACCTCGTGGCCGGCCTCTGGCTGGCGGTGGCGTGGATCATCTATCGGCAAGGCGGGATGCGCGTCATCGACACCGCGGCGTGGGTGTGGATGGTGATATGGTGGGGTAATATCGTCGTCGCGGCCTATGTCCTCGTTGCCATGCGTCAGGCCGGCGGCGAGTCGCATCGCTTCTTCGCGGGCGCCCGCGCCGGGCCTCTGGCCCCGGTCTGGCCGACGCCCTCCGTGGTCGTGCGCGTGCTGCTGCTCGCGGGCGCGGCGGCGACGATCGCCTTCCTCTCCTCGGTGCTGGCCCGGACGGGCGACACGGTCACGATCATCGGTTCGCTCCTCGGCTATGCGCCGATCGCGCTCAGTCTGATCCTGCTGGCCTTCCCCGCCCGCACCGGCGCCGGCAAGACGGCATGAGCGGGGCGCAATCGGTGCGGGACCCTTTCTCCTTCGACGGCAAGGTCGTGGCGATCACCGGCGCGACGCGCGGCATCGGCGCGGCGACCGCCTGGGCGTTCGCCCGTCGCGGCGCGCGCATCGTCGTCTCCTCGCGCAAGGCCGACGCTTGCGAGGCGATGTGCGCGGCCCTGCGCGATGCGGGGCATGAGGCGATCGCGGTGCCGGCGCATGTCGCGCGGGAGGCCGATTGCGCCCGGCTGGTCGAGCAGGCGGTGGCGGATTTCGGCCGCCTCGACGTGATGGTCTCCAACGCCGCCGTCAATCCGGTGTTCGATCCGCTGGAAACGCTCGATCCGGCGGCCTGGCAGAAGGTGCTCGACACCAACCTCGGCGCGCCGTGGCGGCTGGCCCGCCTCGCCCTGCCGGAGATCGCGCGCGCGGGCGGCGGCGCGATGGTGATGCTGTCGTCCATCAACGCCTCGTTCGCCGCGGTGGGCTCGGCCGCCTATGGCATCTCGAAGGCCGGGCTCAATCAGCTCACCCGCCAGCTCGCGCTCGAATGGGGCGCGCGCGACGTCCGGGTCAACGCCGTCGCGCCCGGCACGACGCGCACCGACATGATCCGGTCGCTGACCGCGCAACCGGGCTGGGAAGACAATGTGCGGGCGCGCACCCCGCTCGGGCGGCTCGGGGAGCCGGAGGACGTGGCCGCGACCATCCTGTTCCTGGCGTCGGAAGGCGCGCGGCATATCACGGGGCAGGTGCTCGTCGTCGACGGTGGGGAAACCATCCGGCGCTGATCATATTGCCAAGCGGTATGCCGGCTTATAATTCTGTGCCGAACTTTTGGAGGGAGGTCTGGAATGACGGGCAAGCTTGAAGGCCGGGTGGCGATCATCACGGGGGCCGCGCGCGGCCAGGGCGAGGCGACCGCGCGCCTGTTCGCCGAAGCGGGGGCCAAAGTGGTGCTCGCCGATGTCAGCGATGCGGAAGGCGAGGCCGTCGCCCGCTCGATCGGTGACAATGCGGTCTATGCGCATCTCGACGTGACCGACGAGGCCGCCTGGCAGGGCGTGGTCAAGGATGCGCTCGACCGCTGGGGCAGCGTCGACGTGCTGGTCAACAATGCCGGCATCAACCAGCCCGCCGCCATCGCCGAAATGGCCAAGAGCGATTTCACGCGCGTGCTGGAAATCAATCTCGTCGGCCCATGGCTGGGCATGAAGTCGGTGGCGGTGCCGATGTTCAAACAGGGCGAGGGGTCGATCGTCAACATCGTCTCCTCCTCCGGCCTGTGGGCGATGAACGGCCTTGCCGCCTATGGCACCAGCAAATGGGGCCTGCGCGGCCTGTCGCGCAATGCGGCGCTGGAATATGGGCCGAAGGGCGTGCGCGTGAACGCCGTGTTCCCCGGCGGCATCAACACCCGCATGGGCAACATCACCGAGGAGCCGGTGAGCGAGCTGAACAAATATTATGTCGGCCAGCCGATCAAGCGCATCGGCGAGCCGGAGGAAGTCGGCCGCGTCAGCCTGTTCCTGGCGAGCGACGACTCATCCTATATGTGCGGCGCCGAACTGGCGGTGGACGGCGGACAGACGCTGGGCGTGTTCACGCCGTTCCTGCCGACCAGCTGAGCGGATGCGGATGGCCGGCTGGCGGACATGCGCCCGGCCGGCCCCGTCCAGCGCGACGTGGCGTTCGAGCGGCATGCGTTGAATATGCGCCCTTGGTCCTGAGCGGCTGTCCTTCGACAGGCTCAGGACGAGCGGGGTTTGGCATGGTGATGCTGGTTTAGCGAAATAGCGCGTCCGCCACACCGCGCCGCTCAAGACAGATCCAAAAAATTGGGCCGCCCAACGATCTCTCGTTGAGCGGCCCAATTCATTCCACATTCGCCGATGCGGCGGGTTCAGCCCTTCACGGCCTTCCTGATCGCCTCGGTGATCGTCGCCGGATTCGGCGCGAAGGCCTCCTCCAGCGGCTTGGAGAAGGGCACTGACGAGAAGGCGGCGCCGAGGCGCTCGACCGGGGCCTTGAGCTTGCCCCACAGTTCCTCGTTGATCACCGACGCGATCTCGGCGCCGATGCCGAACTGCTTCACCGCCTCGTGCACCACGACCGCGCGGCCGGTCTTGCGCGCCGAGGCGAGTACCGTCTCGCGATCCCAGGGCGAGATCGTGCGCAGGTCGATCACTTCGACCGAGATGCCTTCGCCGGCCAGCTTTTCGGCGGCGGCAAGGCTGTGCGTGACCATCAGCGAGTGGGCGATGACGGTGACGTCGCTGCCCTCGCGCGCGACGCGGGCCTTGCCGATCGGCACGACCTGCTTGGACACCGGGCCGGGCGTCCAGTAGCTCGGCAGGTTCTCGATGAACAGCACGGGATCGGGATCGTCGATCGCGGCGCGCATCAGGCCATAGGCATCGTCCGGGTTGGACGGCGCCACCACCTTGATGCCCGGCGCGTGGGCGAACCAGGCTTCCCAATAGTCGCTGTGCTGGCCGCCGGTGGAGAAGCCGGAGCCGGTCATGGTGCGGATGACGATCGGCACGCCGGTCTGGCCGCCGGACATGAAGCGCAGCTTCGCGGCGTGGTTGACGATCATGTCCATCGCCACGGTGACGAAGTTCATCAGCATGATCTCGGCAACCGGCTTGTAGCCGCCGACCGCGGCGCCGATCGCGGCGCCGATGATCGCCTGCTCGGAGATCGGCGTCGACTTGACGCGATCCTCGCCGAACTTGGTCGACAGACCCTTGGTGACGCCCATGACGCCGCCTTCCTGCGGGTCGGCGACTTCCTCACCGAGGACGAGGACCTTGGAATCGGCCTCCATCGCCTCGTGCAGCGCGAGATTGATTGCCTCGACGGCGGTCATTTTCTTCGTGTCGGTCATGGCGCTCCCCTCACGCAATCTCTTCGGCGAACACGTCGCGCTTCAGTTCGGAAACATCCGGGAACGGTGCCTCGAACGCCGCCGCCTGCGCGGCGTCGATCTGCGCGTCGATATCCTTTTCGAGCGCGGTCAGCTCATCCTCGCTGGCAATGCCCTCGGCGATCAGGCGCGCCCGCAGGATCGGCATCGGATCATTTTCCTGCGCCTTGGCGTAGAGCGCCTTGTCCATATAGTGGCCGGCCTCGCCCAGCAGGTGGCCGTTGAAGCGGAAGGTCATCGCCTCGATCAGGGTCGGGCCCTCGCCGGCGCGGGCGCGATCAATCGCGACCTTGGCCGCGCCATACATCTCGTCCGCATCGTTGCCGTTCACCGTGACGCCCGGCATGCCATAGCCGGCGGCGCGATCGGAAATCTTCTCGACCACGCGCGAATAGGCGATGCTGGTGTGCTCGGCATAGAGGTTGTTCTGGCACACGAAGATCACCGGCAGCTTCCACAGCGCCGCCATGTTCATGGACTCGTGGAAGGCGCCGATGTTCGCCGCGCCGTCGCCGAAATTGGCGACCGACACGCGCTTCTTGCCGTCGAGCTTGGCCGCCCAGCCGAGGCCGGTGGCGATCGGCATGGAGGAGCCGACGATGCCCGTCGTCACCATCATGCCCTTTTCCGGGCAGGTCAGGTGCATCGGGCCGCCCTTGCCCTTGCAGGTGCCGGTGGCGCGGCCGGCGAGTTCCGCCCACATCTCGCCGAGCGGGAAGCCCTTCGCCAGCATGTCGTGGATGCCGCGATAGATGGTGCAGATATAATCGTCGTCATCAAGGCTGACGGAAATCGCCGACGGAATGATCTCCTGACCGCGCGGCGAATAATAGGGCATGACGAGCTTGCCGGCCATCATCGTCTTGATGATGCGTTCGTCATTCAGCTTGATCAGCGCTGCCTTCTTGTAAATTTCAAGCAGTGTCTTCGCATCTGGCCTCGGATAATTCGACATCCCTGCCTCTCCCGATAGAGGTTAACGCTTGCTCGCGAACAGATCGCGACCAATGATTTGCTTCATCACTTCGGCGGCGCCACCGGCGATCCGGACGATGCGCGCGTCGATATAGGCGCGCGCGATCGGATATTCCGTCATATAGCCATAGCCGCCGAAGAACTGAAGGCACTGGTCCACCACCTTGACGTGGAGGTTGGTGACGACCAGCTTGACCTTCGCGGCCTCGACGCCGGTCAGCTCGCCGGCGAGGAAACGCTCGATGCACCAGTCGGTGAAGACCCGCGCGGCCAGCACTTCGGCGGACAGCTCGGCCAGCACGAACTGGGTGTTCTGGAAATCGGCGATGGTGTGGCCGAACGCCTTGCGCTCCGACGTATAGTCGACCGTCCACTGGATCGCCGCCTCGGCCACGCAGATCGAGCGCACCGCCTGGGTGAGCCGCTCCTGCGCCAGCTTGGTCATCATCATCGCGAAGCCGCGGCCTTCCTCGCCCAGACGGTGCGAGACGGGGGCGCGCACGTCCTCGAGGAAAATCTCGGAGGTGTCCTGCGCCTTGAGGCCGATCTTGTCGAGGTTGCGGCCGCGCTTGAAGCCGGGCTGGTCCGTCTCCACGGCGATCAGGCTGACGCCCTTGGCGCCGGCGGTCGGATCGGTCTTGGACGCGCAGACCATGACGTCGCAGAGCTGGCCGTTGGAGATATAGACCTTCTGGCCGTTCAGCACATATTCGTCGCCCTCGCGGACGGCGCGGGTGCGGATCTCCTTGACGTCCGAACCGGCGCCCGGCTCGGTCAGGCCGAGCGCGCCGATATATTCGCCGGTCACCATCTTGGGCAGGACCTTGCGCTTCAGCTCCTCGGTGCCGAACGCCAGGATATAGGGCGCGACCATTTCGGAATGGACCATGAAGCCGGGGCCACTGATCCCGGCGCGCGCCAGTTCCTCGATGATGACGACATTATAGAGCCAGTCGGCGCCGAAGCCGCCATATTCCTCGGGCACGTTGGGGCACAGCAGGCCGGTTTCGCCGGCCTTGCGCCACACCTCGCGCGGCACGACGCCGGCTTCTTCCCATTCGGCGTGATGGGGGACCAGCTCGTCCTCGACGAAACGACGCACCGTCTCGCGGAACTGGTGATGCTCGTCGCGGAAGAAGCTGCGCGGACTTGCCTCAGCCACGGCGGGCCTCGTGCATCGCGAGGGTTTTCTGCGCCTGTTTCAGGTGAGGAATATCAAGCATCTTTCCATCTAGCCCCAGCGTGCCGGAATCCGGATTGGCGGCGAACAGTTCGACAACCCGCCGCGCAAAGTCAATCTCCGCCTCGGACGGCGAAAAGCTTTCGTTGATGATGTCGACCTGCGCCGGGTGGATCGCCACGCGCCCGCTGAAGCCTTCGGACCGCGAGGCGCGCGATGCCGCCCGCAGGCCGTCGGGATCGCGGAAGTCGACGAACAGCGTGTCGACCGCCTCGACACCCGCCGCATGCGCGCCGAGCAGGCAGAGCGAGCGCACCATCTTGTAGGTCAGCGCCCATTCGCCGCTGGCGTCGGTGTTGCCGCTCGCCCCGATCGCCGAGCTGAGATCCTCGGCGCCCCAGGTCAGCCCATAGAGGCGGTTGAGGTTGGCGCCGGCATAATCGCCCAGCCGGAACGGCGCGATGGCGGTTTCGGTGGCGACCGGCAGAATGCGGATCGAGCCTGGCTCGATGCCCGACGCGACTTCCAGCGCATCCAGGAAATGGCTGCACGCCGCGACGTCCTGCGGGCCGTTGACCTTGGGCAG
Organism: uncultured Sphingomonadaceae bacterium; assembly: GCA_964483275.1. Taxonomy (GTDB): domain Bacteria; phylum Pseudomonadota; class Alphaproteobacteria; order Sphingomonadales; family Sphingomonadaceae; genus JBBCJR01. The sequence continues at coordinate 6,833 of CAZACH010000120.1, forward strand.
CATGATGCCGTCCGGCGCCGCCGCGACGATCGCCGCCAGATCGGTCAGCGCATGATCGGTGTCGAGCGGATTGATCCGCACCCAAAGCTGCGACCCGCGCTTGCCCTTGGGACGGTCCTTGATGAAGGCCGGGACCATTTCACGCGCCGCCGGCTTGCGCGCCGGTGCCACGGCGTCCTCAAGATCGAGGATCAGGGCGTCGGCGCCGCAGCTATCGGCCTTGCCCAGCTTCTTTTCGCTGTCGCCGGG
>CAZACH010000121.1:0-7040 GCA_964483275.1 uncultured Sphingomonadaceae bacterium
TGGCGCAGACGGCGGAAGGCGCGCTCGGCGAAGTCACCAACATGCTGCAGCGCATCCGCGAACTGGCCGTGCAGGCCTCCAACGGCACGCTGTCGGACAGCGACCGCGCCAGCCTGCAGACCGAGACCAACCAGCTGCTCAGCGAGATCAACAACGTCTCGCGCACCGCGAACTTCAACGGCCTGAAGCTGCTCGACGGCTCGATCCAGGACCTCAAGCTCCAGACCGGCGTCAACCAGGGCGAGACGGTCGCCATCTCGATGGCCAGCGTTTCCACCAACGACCTCGGCCTGACCTCGGGCGGCAAGCCCGGCCAGGTGATCTCGGGCCGCGTCGGCGACATCTCCTCGATCGCGGCGGACGCGGTCACGGTCAACGGCTCGGCGCTGTTCAACTCCGCCATCGCCGCCGGCCAGACCGCCGACACCGCGCAGAAGCTGGCCGAGGCGATCAACCTCAACAGCGACAAGACCGGCGTCACCGCGACGGCGTCCAACAACGTCACCAGCGCCAAGATCACGGCGGAGAGCTTCGCGGTCGGCGACATCACCATCGACGGCAAGAATGTTGGCGCGGCGTCCAGCATTGAAGAGCTGGTGTCCAACATCAACCGCAACGACTTCGGCGTCACCGCGACGCTGAACGCCGACAAGACGATCACCCTGTCGAACACGACCGGTGAGGAAATCACCGTCGGCGGCACGGCGGCGGGCGGCTTCACCGCCGGCACCTATCAGGGCTTCATCTCGCTGCAGAGCAAGGACGGCAAGGACATCAAGGTCGACGTCAAGCAGGCGACCGCCGGCACCTATCTCGATACCGAGATCGCCAATGCGCAGAAGCTGGGCCTCAACGTCTCGTCCGACGGCGTCAGCTTCATGGGTCAGGCGGTCGGCGCCGGCAACCTCGCCGCCGGCGACGTCAAGATCAACGGCGTGTCGATCGACGCGACCACGGCCGCGACCGCTGCCGCCAAGGCCGATGCGATCAATGCCAAGAGCGACCAGCACGGCGTGACCGCGACGGTCAGCGGCACCCGCCTCGTCCTGACCTCCAAGGACGGTTCGGAAGTCCGCGTCGAAGGCAATGCGACGGCCTCGATCGGCTTCGCCAGCCAGGGCGGCACCGACAAGTTCAGCAGCACGCTGGACATCAGCAGCCAGGAAGCCGCGTCGAGCGCGCTCGGCATCATCGACAAGGCGCTGGAATCGCTGACCCAGACCCGTGGCGACCTCGGTGCGCTTCAGAACCGGCTGGAGACCACGGTCAACAACCTGACCTCCACCTCCACCAACCTCGTCGACGCGCGCTCGCGCATCCTCGACGCGGACTTCTCGGCCGAGACGACCAACCTCGCCAAGGCCCAGATCCTTTCGCAGGCCGCCACGGCCATGCTCGCTCAGGCCAACCAGAGCCAGCAGAACGTGTTGAGCCTGCTCCGCTAAGACCGTCTCCGGTCTGAACGGGGAAACCCCCGGCGCACCCCAAGGCGCCGGGGGTTTTCTTTTGGGGCGGATCGCCGTAAAGCTGTTTTCAGCATCAAGAGTTGGGTCGACGCCCAACGCCAACCTGCCGATCCGGGCAAGGTGGCGCTCCCCGCAAGGGAGGATGTGGCCCGAGCCGGCAACCAAGCGGACCAAGCCACACAAGCAGCGTCGGACCCGAAAAGAGGTTGACGACGCACCGTGCCGATCAAGATTCCCGACCAGCTTCCCGCGCGCCGCCTGCTCGAGGCGGAAGGCGTCATGGTCATGGGCGAAAGCGACGCCACCCGGCAGGACATCCGGCCGCTGCGCATCGGCCTGCTCAACCTGATGCCCGACAAGATCAGCACCGAGACGCAGCTGGCCCGCCTGCTCGGCGCGACGCCGTTGCAGATCGAGCTGACGCTGGTGCGGATCACCGACCATGTCGCCCGCAACACGCCGGCCCGCCATATGGAGGCCTTCTATCGGCCGTGGGAGGCTGTCCGCGCCGAACGCTTCGACGGCTTCATCATCACCGGCGCGCCGGTCGAGCGGCTGCCGTTCGAGGAAGTGCGCTACTGGCCGGAGCTGCGCACCATCCTCGACTGGACGCAGACGCACGTCCATCGCTGCTTCACCATCTGCTGGGCGGCGCAGGCGGCGCTCTATCATTTCCATGGCGTGCCGAAGCGCGATCTCGGCGAAAAGGCGTTCGGCGTCTTCCGCCACCGCACCCTCGCCCCGGCCTCGCCCTATCTGCTCGGCTTCTCCGACACGTTCGACGTGCCGGTCTCGCGCTGGACGGAGGTCTGCCCGACCGCGCTCGGCGCCGCCGGCGGCGTGAGCATCCTCGCCGCCAGCGACGAGACCGGCCCCGGCCTCGTCGGCGATCCGCGGCATCGCATGCTGCACATGTTCAACCATCTGGAATATGACACCGGCACCCTCGCCGCCGAATATCGGCGCGACGGCGGCTCCCAGCTTCCGACGCGCTATTTCCCCGACGACGACCCCGCCCGCCCGCCGGAGAATCGCTGGCGCGCCCACGCCCACCTGCTGTTCGCGAACTGGATCAACGAAATCTACCAGACGACGCCGTTCGAGGTGGCCGACATCGGTTCAAAGGCGGCAGGCGACCGCTAGGGACGGTCTTATTCGAGCGCCCCAGCTCGTTCTCCAGCCTCCGTTCGTCCTGAGCCTGTCGAAGGACGACTGCACCCACTTGCGAGAACCGCTCCGGGCCGTGCGGACGAGAAGACCTGCGTTGCCGTCCTTCGACAGGCTCAGGACGAACGGAGGTGGGGCGCATATTCGATGCACGCCGCTCTGGCGGCCGCTATTCCGTCATGCGCGTCAGGATCTTGCGCAGCTTGTCGTGTGCCGCCTTCTTGATCTGGCAGACGCGGGCGGCGCCGACTTCCAGCACCATGCCGATTTCCTCGAGGTTGAGCTCCTCGACATAATAGAGTTGCAGCACCAGCGCCTCGCGCTCGCCGAGTTCGGCGATGGCCTTGGCCAGCACGCCCGCCATTTCCGCATGTTCCAGCTGCTCGAAGGGGTTGGGCTCCTCGCTCATGAACCACGGGCTGTCGTCGTTGTAGACGCCGTCGAGCGGTTCGAAGCGCACCGGCTGGGCGACGGTGTACTGGCTGTGCAGCCGGTCGACGGTGATGCCGAGCCGTTCGGCGAGTTCGTCATCCTCGGGCGGGCGGCCGAGTTCGGTGGACAGGGTCTGGGTCGCGCCGGCCAGTGCGCGGCGGCGCTGCATGGCGCCGCGTGTCAGGGTCGCCTGTTTGCGCAGGCCGTCGATCATCGCGCCGCGCACGCGGGTCTTCACATATTGGGCGAACGTCACCTGTCCGCGATCCTCGAAATTGTTCGCCGCCTCGATCAGCGCGACGAGGCCCATCTGGACCAGATCCTCAAGCTCGATGGCGCTGGAGACATTGCCGTGGACGTGCCAGGCGATGCGCTGCACCAGCTTCAGATGCTCGCGGACAAGCTGCTCGGGCCGGGGTTTTGCCGGCCCGCGCGGGCTGTAGACGCCAGTATCCGGGGCCTCGGCGACTGCCACCATCGGCGCGTTCCTCCTGAAAGAAGCGGGGTCGGGAAGATAGCTCATGCGGCCACCGGCTCAGGCGCGCCGATCACGGCGACGACCTCGACCGCCTTGCCGTCGGGCACCTCGAAGAAGCTCATCACCGGCACGTCGGGCAGCGCGGTCTTGAGCAGCTTGCGCATCGTGCGGCGGATCATCGGCTGGACGACGAGGACGAAGGGCTGGGCGCGCTCCATCAACGGCGTCGCGGCTTGCCCCAGCGCGGACAGGATGCGCTGGCCAAGCTCCGGCTCGATGGCGTGGCGGCCGGTGGGGTCGGAGCGCACGGTCTGGCCGAGCAACTGCTCAAGCCCGCCGTCGAGCGTCATGACGCGCAGCGGCTCGCGCACGCCGCAGACCTTCTGGATGATGAGCGGGCCGAGTTCGGGGCGGATCGCCTCGACTAGTTCGTCGGGGTCGACGGTGCGTTGCGCGGCGACGCCAAGCGCGCTGGCGATGCGGCGGAAGTCGCGGATCGCCACGCCTTCGGCCAGCAGCGCGCGCAGCACCTGGGTGATGGTGGTCAGCGACAGCGGCTGGGGGGTGAGCGCCGCGACGAGCTGGCCGGCGCTTTCCTTGAGCCCGTCGAGCAGCTTCTGGACCTCGTCCGGGCCGAGCAGCTGGTCCGAATGCTGGCCGAGCAGCTGGTTGAGGTGGGTGGCGACCACGGTCGAGGCGTCGACCACCATATAGCCGGCGGCGGTGGCGGCGTCGCGATCGGCGGGCGCGATCCACAGTGCCTCCAGCCCGAAGGTCGGGTCGCGCGCCGGCTTGCCGTCGACATGGCCGATGACCTGCCCGGAATCGAGCGCCAGCAGGTCGTCGGGCGAAACCTCGTCCTCGCCGACGATGACGCCGCCGACGACGATGCGATAGGAATAGGGCGACAGGGCGATATTGTCGCGCACCCGCACCAGCGGCACGACGAAGCCGAGGTCCTTGGAAAGCTGGCGGCGGATGCCGGTGATGCGGCCCATCAGCGGCGCGCCGATGCGGTCGTCGACCAGCGGCACGAGGCCATAGCCGATCTCGACGCCGACCTGGATATGGTCGCTGACGTCCTGCCAGTCGATCTGGGTCGGGTCGCGCTCCGGCGCGGGGGCGGGCAGGCTCTCGGCCTCGACCGGGGCCTTGGCCTTGCGATGGACGCGCCAGGCGATGAAGCCGGCGACGGCGGCCAGCGACAGGATGACCATATGCGGCATGCCGGGCAGCAGGCCGAGCACCGCGAGGATCGCCGCGACCGGCAGCCAGGTGCGGATGGAGCCGAACTGGTGGCCGATCTGGCCGGCAAGGTCGAAGGTCGACGAGACGCGGGTGACGATGGCGGCGGCGGCGATCGACAGCATCAGGCCGGGCAACTGCGCGACCAGCGCGTCGCCGACCGCGAGCAGCGTATAGACCTTGGCCGCATCGCCCAGCGCCATGCCGTGCGACACGGTGCCGAGGATCAGGCCGCCGATGACGTTGATGAACAGGATCAGCAGCGCGGCGATGGCGTCGCCCTTCACGAATTTCGAGGAGCCGTCCATGGCGCCGTAGAAGTCGGCCTCGGTCCCCACCTCGATGCGGCGGGCCTTGGCCTGTTCCGGCGTCATCAGGCCGGCGTTGAGGTCGGCGTCGATCGCCATCTGCTTGCCGGGCAGGGCGTCGAGGGTGAAGCGCGCCGACACTTCCGACACGCGGCCCGCGCCCTTGGTGACGACGATCAGGTTGATGATGACGAGGATGGCGAAGACGAACAGGCCGACGACATAGTCGCCGCCGACCAGGAAATTGCCGAACGCCTCGATGACATGGCCCGCTGCCGCCGCCCCCTCATGCCCGTGGACGAGCACGACGCGGGTGGAGGCGACGTTGAGGGCGAGGCGGAACAGCGTGGCGAACAGCAGCACCGTCGGGAAGGCGGAGAAGTCGAGCGGCTTCTCGGCATTCAGCGCGACCATCAAAATCGCCAGCGAGATCATGATGTTGAGGATGAAGAAAATGTCGAGCAGGGTCGCCGGGATCGGCACCACCATCAGCACGACGATCAGCAGGATGCCGACCGGAAGCGCGGCCGCGCGGCCGCCGCTGGCGAGGTTGAAACGCTTGTTCATCGATCAACCACCCAGCCGCGCGAGCATCATATAGGCGAGACGGGCGCTGTCCGGCGTCGGCCGCAGCAACGCCTGCAGGCGGTCGTCCGCATTGTTCGCCGCCATCAACTGGTCAAGCGTCGAGGTCGACCGGCCATTTCTTGCCGGTTGGCCGGCAAGATTGCCGCTTGCCGCCTTGCCGCCGGCAAGCTGGACGCCCTTGTCGAGCTTCTGCGCGAAGCGGTCGTAGATTTCCGAAAGGGAGCGCGCGCTGCCGTCCTTGGCGAAGAAGATGTTGCGGTTGGCGCGCGCGGCGGCGGGGAACAGGGTGGCGCCGGCCCGGTCCGGGTTGTCCTGCATCGTCGACAGGAATTTCGACGCGCCGGCAAGGCCCAGGAAATGGCACATATAAAGGTCGGTGCCGGTCGCCGGGCGGCCAAGTTGGCCCTCGATCGCGGCCTTGTTGGCGGAGGCATGCTCGGCGGCCATCAGCGAGGCGACCTGCGGATCATCGCGCAGCGCCATGATGGCATTCTTGGCCGCCGGGTCGGTGACGCACAGCTTGCCGGCGCTGTTACGGCCGATGCTGTTCGCGGCCCAGCCAAGCCCGTTTTCCGCGCCATGCTGCTTGACGACGCCCAGCCAGCTCTGGTCGATGAACTGATAGAGGCCGCGCGCGCTGCTGGTCGCGGCCTTGGCCGTGGGGTTGAGGCTGCTTTCGATCTGCGCCTGCCCCAGCAGATAGTTGAAATCGATGCCGGTGCGGCGGCTCGCGGCCGCGATGGCGGAGTGGACCCCGCTGCCCACCTTGTCGAAGACTGACCCGATTGCTGACATGATACTCGACTGCTGTTCTGCCTGTGCATCCGAACACAGCAAGGGTCGTGCCAAACCGGATCGGCTCTCCCGCGCCGCAATTTTCTTGTTCCCCATCTGTTCGCCGCTATAGTGCCGCGCCATGGCAAAGCCCCAGAAACGATATGCCTGCCAGGCCTGCGGCTCGATCGCGTCGAAATGGCAGGGCCAGTGCGCCGATTGTGGGGAGTGGAACACGCTGGTCGAGGATGCCGGCGCGGTGGTGACGCCCTTCACCCAGCGCCATCACCTGCACAGCGGCGGGCGGGTGATCGCGCTCAGTGGCCTCGATCATGACGCGCCGCTGCCGGCGCGGCTGTCGAGCGGTGTCGGCGAGCTTGACCGGGCGCTCGGCGGCGGTTTCGTGGCCGGCTCCGCCACGCTGATCGGCGGCGATCCCGGCATCGGCAAGTCGACGCTGCTGCTTCAGGCGACGGCGCGGGTTGCGGCGGCGGGGCGCGCGACGGTCTATATCTCCGGCGAGGAGGCGGCCGATCAGGTGCGGCTGCGCGCGCGGCGGCTGGGGCTTGGCGACGCCCCGGT
>CAZACH010000122.1:0-7028 GCA_964483275.1 uncultured Sphingomonadaceae bacterium
CTTCGCCGTTTTCGGCAAGCTGCTTGCGGGCTTCGCGCAAGGCGATCTGCGCCTGGATGCGCTGTGCCTCGCGGACCGCCGGATCGTCCTGCTCGCTCGCTTCGCCCGGCACCGAGGTGCGCTGGAAGCGCGACACGTCGCCGCCGGTGGAGAAGGAACCCTTGGCGTCGATCGGCTGCGCGGCGAGCGCCAGCAGGATGCGCTTCTCGCCCTTCTCGTCGGTGCCTTCGGGAATGGTGACTTCGCCGGACGCGATGGCTGCTTCCAGCTCGGCCGCATTGTCGGCGATCGAGCGCAGCGACAGCGAGAGCTGGCCGATGCTCTGGGCGACGGCGATCTTCTCGGCGATCTTGGGCGTGGATTCGAGCGTCACGGTGGAAAAGACGCGAATGTCGGCGCTCTCGCCCTCGGCCGGCTCGCTGGAGGTGCGCTGGTCGGTCGCGAGCACGCGGATGTTGCGGATGATGGTTTCGGAGACCTTGAGCGGCTCGCCCTTGCCGCCGCCGGCGACCTGCTGGGTCAGCACGACATCGACGCGATCGCCGGGGAAGATGAAGCCGGCGACGCCCGAGCTGGCGTTGACGTTGACCGTCACCGCGCGCATCCCCGGCCCGAGCGCGGCGGCGAGGAAGCCGCGATCGCCCGGCTGGATCAGCGCGCCGCTGGAGATCGGCTGGCCGGCGGCCACCGCATAGCGGACGACCTGGCCCTTCAGATTGACCGGGTCGACCGATCCTTGAACCATATAGGCTGGATCGACCATAGCCTTCGGCCATGGCTGGAAGGCGATCATCGCCGGTTCGATCATCGTGCCGATCGGCAGCGTCTGCTTGGCGATGAGCACGGCGACGCCCTGCTCGACCTTCGCCTCGGCGGCGGGCGTGCCGCTGCCGGCGAACATCCCCCGCGCGATGACGGCGGTGGTGACGGCAATCACCAATGCGCCCACGAGAAGCGCGACCTTACGGAAATCCATGACCTGATTGCCTCCCCCGGCAAAAATCCCGCTATGCCTTATGCACCCAACTGGTTAACAACTGGTTCGCCAATCACCCACAGCGCAGCCAGGCAGATCGCTACCCCATAAGGGATCTCGGGACGGCCCAGACGAACCTCCATGCGGTGGCGGATGACGGCGGCGATGGTGACGAGCGCGCCGAGCAGGGACATGATGACCAGCATCTGGAGCAGCGACACCGGCGGCAGCCAGAGGGCGAGGGCGGCGAGCAGCTTGACGTCGCCGCCGCCCATGAAGCCCATGGCGAACATGACGGTGAAAAAGGCCAGGACGACCAGCGCCAGCCCGATCTGGATCGCGATGCCCGGCCACAGCGGCAGCGCGGTCGCCCACCAATAGGGAATGGCGAGCAGCGCCACGCTCGCGGTCAGGCGGTTGGAGATGGTATAGCTCCGCACATCGGAGACGATCGCCGCGATCAGCAGGATCGCCAGCGCCCCCAGGCTGACCATGACGAATATTCCACCCATGGCGCGCGACCCTAGACGACAGCGCTTTCCAAATCGTAACCATGATCATGGCCAGCATTCCGGACGCTCTCACCGCATCGCGCCGTCGCCTGCCGCCCGATGCCCGGATCGACTGGTTCGAGGCGGCGGACGGCTGGCCGATCCGGCGGATGACATTATGGCCCGACGGCATCGCGAAAGGCTCGATCCTGTTCGCCAACGGCCGCGGCGACTTCATCGAGAAATATCTGGAAAGCCTGCTCCACTGGCAGGGCGAAGGCTGGGTCGTGCAAAGCTTCGACTGGCGCGGGCAGGGGCTTTCGGGCCGCGTCCTGCCGGGCAGCGAGATCGGCCATGCCACGGGCTTCGGGCCGTGGATCGCCGATCTCGCCGCGCTGGCGGATGACTGGCGCGCCACCACGCCGGGGCCGCATATCCTGATCGGCCATTCGACCGGCGGCCATCTGGTGCTGCGCCATCTGGCGGCCCATCCCGATGGCGCGGATGGCGCGGTGGTCACCGCGCCCCTGCTGGGGCTGGGACGCGGCGTGCTGGGCGACGGCTTTATCGCCCGCGTCGCGCGCTGCATGGTGGAGCGCGGCCGGGCCGAGCGTCCCGCCTGGGGGCAGGGCGGCACGCCGTCCGAGGCGCGCCGCCGGCGGGCGCTGACCAGCTGCCCCGAGCGTTTCGCCGACGAAGGCTGGTGGTGGCGGCGGGAACCGGCGTTCCGGCTGGGCGGCGCGTCATGGGGCTGGATCGCCGCCGCGATGGAGTCGATCGAGCAACTGACGCGGCCGGGCGTGCCGGAGGGACTGCGCACGCCGCTGCTCGTGCTTGCGGCGGACAGTGACCCGGTGGTGTCGTCGCGGGCGATCCGGCGTCTGCTGCCGCGCCTTCCCGATGCGCGGGGGGTTTTCTATACCGGCGCCCGGCACGAGATATTGCGGGAGGCCGACCCGATCCGGTTGGCGGTGTGGAAGGAAATCGACGTGTTCCTGGAAAGATTCGCGGGCGAATGATCAGCGCCGACATCTGCATCGCCGGCGCGGGCATGGCCGGCGCGAGCCTCGCCGCGCATGTCGCCGGCGCCGCCGCCGTGGTGGTGATCGAGGCGGAGGCGCAGCCGGGCTATCACAGCACCGGGCGCTCGGCGGCTTTCTTCTCCGAAACCTATGGCGGCCCCGCCGTGCAGCCGCTGACCACCGCCTCGCGCGGGTTCTTCGAGCAGCCGCCGGCCGGTTTCTCCGACGAGCCGCTGTTCGGCCCGCGCGGCTGCCTGCACATCGCCCGCGAGGAGGACCTGCCGCTGCTGGAGGCGATGGACCGCGCCTATGCGGGGCTGGGCGTCGACCTGATCCCGGTCGACGCGGCGGCCTTGCATGCGCGGGTGCCGTGGCTTGGACCCCAGTGGGTCGGCGCGCGCGACGAGCCGGGATGCCGGGACATCGACGTCGCGGCGCTCCATGCGGGGTTTCTGCGCCACGCCCGCCGCGCCGGCGCGACCTTGCGGCTCGACTGCGGCCTGCGCGCGGCGCGGCGCGTGGACGGGCGCTGGCACCTCGAAACCAGCGATGGCGAGGCCGTCGCGGCCGCCATCGTCGTCAATGCCGCCGGGGCCTGGGCGGACGAGGTCGCCGGCCTGTGCGGCGTGCGGCCGCTCGGCCTGCAACCGCTACGCCGGACCATGGTGCAGGCGACGGTCGAGCCGCCCGCGCCCGTCGACATGCCGCTGGTCATGGAGGTCGGCGGGCGCTTCTATTTCAAGCCGGAGGCGGGCGGCCGCCTGTGGCTGACCCCGCATGACGAAATCCCGCAGCCGCCGGGCGACGCCGCGCCGCACGAGCTTGAGGTCGCGCTGGCGATTGATCGTTTCGAGCGGGCGACCGACTGGCCGGTGCAGCGCGTCGAGCGGCGCTGGGCGGGGCTGCGCACCTTCTCGCCGGATCGCGCCCCCGTCTATGGCTTCGACGGCACGCAGCCGGGCTTTTTCTGGTGCGCCGGGCAGGGCGGCTTCGGCATCCAGACCGCCCCGGCCGCCGGGGCGCTGGCCGGCGCGCTGCTGATGGGGGCGCCGCCGCCGCAATTCGTCGCGCATATCGACGCCGACCGCTATGCGCCCGAACGCTTCGCCTGAAGCGGTTCGAGCGGACGTTATTCGAGGGCGATGTGGGGCGGCGGCTCCTCCCCATTGTCCGTCCTGGCGCGCAGGAAGAAGATCAGCGGCGTTGCCGCGACGACCGTCCAGAACATCACGTAGAAAGTGTCGATATAGGACACCATCAGCGCCTGGCGGTTGATCTCCGCATCGAGCGCCGCCGGCGCCATGGTCGCGTCCAGCCCCATGGCCTGCATCGCCGGATAGACGGTGGGCAGCACCTGCTCGGTGATGTGCACGGCAAGATCGCTGTGCGCGACCTGCTGCGTGCGGGTGATGAGCGCGGTGAGGCTGGCGATGGCGATCGAGCCGCCGATATTGCGGCAGAGATTGTAGAGGCTGGCCCCGTCCGTGCGCAGGGCCGGGTCGAGCGTCGAGAAGGCGAGGAGGTTGAGCGGCAGCACCACCAGCCCGATGCCGAGGCCCTGCAATATGCCGCTCCAGACGATCGGGCGGCTGTCCATCTCCAGCGAGAAGCCGGCCATCATGCGCAGCGCCGTCGCCGTCAGGATCATGCCGACCAGGATCAGGATTCGCGCGTCGAGATATTTGGCGAGATTGCCGGCCAGCATCATCGCCACCATCATGCCGAGGCCGCGCGGCATGGTGAGCAGGCCGGCACCATAGGCGTCATGGTTCATCAGATTTTGCAGCATCGGCGGCAGCAACGCGGCCGATCCCATCAGCATGCCCATGGTGATGGTCACGAAGATGACGGCGATGACCAGGTTGCGATCCTGGAACAGGCCACGCGGCAGCACGGCGTTGCGGGTGTGCAGCGTGTGGATCAGGAACATCCATAACCCCGCCACCGCGATGCCGAGTTCGAGCCAGATCTCGGTGGACTGGAACCAGTCGAGCTGCGCGCCGCGATCGAGCATGAGTTGCAGCGCGGCAAGGCCGACGAACAGCAGGGCATAGCCGATCACGTCGAAGGGCAGGGGCTGGCGCGGCTCGCGCGGCATCAGGGCGAGGAAACCGACGAACGACACGAGGCCGAACGGCAGGTTGACCAGGAACACCCAGCGCCAGTTGATCTCCTCCGTCAGCCAGCCGCCGAGCACCGGGCCGACGACCGGCGCCACCATGACCGCCATGCCCCACAGCGCCATCGCGCGCGGATGCTTTTCGCGGGGATTGATGTCGAGCACCAGGGCCAGGCCGAGCGGGCTGATGAAGGCGCCGAATATGCCCTGCAACAGGCGGAATCCCACCATCATCGGCAAGGTCGCGGCGATGCCGCAGAGCATCGACGCCAGCGTGAAGCCGGCCACCGCGATCAGCATGATGTTGCGCCGCCCGAAGCGGCTCGACAGCCAGCCGGTCAGCGGCATGGCGACGGCGGAGGCGAGGATGTAGGACGTCAGGATCCACGTCACCGTGTCCGGCGTCGCCGACAGCGAGGCCTGCATGTGCGGCAGCGCCACGTTGGCGATGGTGGAATCCAGCACCTGCATGATCGTCGCCGTCATCACCAGCGCCATGATCACGATGCGTTGCGACGCGGGCAGTTCGATATGGGCCTTGCCCGCCGCCGGCGGCGGCGCCGCGCCCGATGATGTCGCGCTGCTCGCCATGCTCAGGCGCGCGTGTCGGGCGCGGTCAGCGCCACCGCAGATTCTCGCGCGTCAGGTCCGAGACCCGCTTCGCGCCCATCAGCTTCATGCCGCGCTCGATCTCGGCATTGAGGTTGGCGATGGTGCGCTCGACGCCGGGCTGGCCGGCGGCGGCGAGCGCATAGAGATAGAGGCGGCCGCCCGAACAGGCCTTGGCGCCGACGCTGAGCGCCTTCAGCACATGGCTGCCGCGGCGGATGCCGCCGTCGCAGATCACGTCGATACGGTCGCCGACGGCGTCGACGATCTCGGCAAGCTGGTCGAAGGGGGCGCGGCTGCCGTCGAGCTGGCGGCCGCCATGGTTGGACACCATGATCGCGGTGGCGCCGATATCGACGGCGCGGCGCGCATCCGCCACCGACATGATGCCCTTGAGGCAGAACTCGCCGCCCCAGTCTGCCCGGATCGCCTCGGCCATCTTCCAGTCCATCGACTGGTCGAGCATGGTGTTGAAATAGTCGGCGACCGACAGCGCGATGTTGGACCCTTCGGCGACATGGTCCTTGAGGTTCGACAGCTCGAACTTCTCGCGCAGGAAATAATTCATCGCCCAGGCCGGATGCACGGCGAAGCTGGCGATGCTCGACGGCGTCAGCCGGGGCGGGGAGGTGAAGCCGGTGCGCAGGCAGCGTTCGCGCTTGCCGGCGACGATGGTGTCGACGGTGAGCGCGATGGCGTCGAAGCGCGCCGCCTTGCAGCGATCGACCATCGCGCGGTTGAGGCCCTTGTCCTTGTGGACATAGAGCTGGAACATCTTGGGGCTGGAAATGCTGGCGCCGATCTCCTCGATGCTCACCGTCGCCAGCGAGGAGATGCCGAACCAGGTGCCCGCCTTCTCGGCGGCGCGCGCCACCGCCCGCTCGCCCTGCCAATGGAACAGGCGTTGCAGCGCGGTCGGCGAGAGCATGAGCGGCGTCGAAATTGTGCGGCCCATCACCGTCGTCGACATGTCGATGGTCTCGACGCCGGCGAGGACGTTCGGCACCAGATCGCAGCTGTCGAAGGCTTCGGTGTTGCGGCGGCGCGTCACCTCGTCATCGGCGGCGCCGTCGATATAGTGGAAGATGGGGCCGGGCAGGCGCTGCTTCGCCAGCCGGCGGAAATCATCGACATTGTGACATTCGCCAAGCCGCATCTAAAGCCCCCCTCCGTTCATTTTCCGGCCGGCGCGCTGCGCCTCGGCGGCGGCGCAGGCGAGGCGGTCGGCCCGCTCATTGTCGGGATGGCCGGCATGGCCCTTCACCCACTGCCATTCGAGGCGGTGCGGCGCGGCGGCGGCGACCAGATCCTGCCAGAGGTCGGCATTGGCGACGGGCTTGCCGGCGGCGGTGCGCCAGCCCTTCTTGCGCCAGCCGTGGATCCACTTGGTGATGCCGTCGCGGACATAGACGCTGTCGGTGCTGAGCACCACGTCGCAGGGGCGGGTGAGGGCGCGCAACCCCTCGATCGCCGCCATCATCTCCATGCGGTTGTTGGTGGTATGGGCCTCGCCGCCCGACAATTCGCGCTCCCGCTCGCCCAGACGCAGCAGCGCGCCCCAGCCGCCGGGGCCGGGATTGCCCTTGCAGGCGCCATCGGTGGCGATCTCGACGCGCGGCAGGGTCGTCACCGGGCCGGGAACGCCGCCGCCCCGGCGTCGCGATAATGGTCGAGCCGGCGCAGGAAGGCGATCGGGTCCTTGCGTGTCACCAGCGCGTCGGCGGGCGTGTTGAGCCAGTCCCAGGCGCGGGTGAGCAGGAAGCGCAGGCAGGCGCCGCGCGCCAGCACCGGCAGGGCGACATGCTCCGCCG
>CAZACH010000123.1:0-7014 GCA_964483275.1 uncultured Sphingomonadaceae bacterium
TATTTCCGCGCGAAATCGAGGTCGCGCTGGTCATGCGCGGGGCAGCCGAAGACCGCGCCGGTGCCATAGTCCATCAGCACGAAATTGGCGACGAAGACGGGCAGCGTCCAATCGGCGTCGAGCGGATGGATGACGGACAGGCCGGTGTCGAAGCCCTTCTTCTCCGCCGTCTCGATCTCGGCGGCGGCGGTGCCGGTGACGCGGCAATCGGCGATGAACGCGGCGAGCGCCGGATTGTCGGCGGCCAGCGCCGTCGCCAGCGGGTGATCGGGCGAAACCGCCGCGAAACTGGCCCCGAACATCGTGTCCGGCCGGGTCGTGAACACGTCGATATTCTCGAAACCCGCTGCCGGCGCGGCGAGCTTGAAGCGGAAATCGAGGCCGCTGCTCTTGCCGATCCAGTTTTCCTGCATCAGCCGCACCTTGTCGGGCCATGCGTCGAGCGTGCCCAGCCCCTCCAGCAGTTCCTCGGCGAAATCGGTGATGCGCAGGAACCACTGGTTGAGCGACTTGCGCTCGACCAGCGCGCCGGAGCGCCAGCCGCGCCCGTCGATCACCTGCTCGTTGGCGAGCACGGTCATGTCGACCGGGTCCCAATTGACCTGGCTCTGCTTGCGATAGACGAGGCCCGCGTCCAGCAGGTCGAGGAAAAGCCGCTGTTCCTGCCCGTAATAATCCGGCTCGCAGGTCGCGATCTCGCGGCTCCAGTCG
Source organism: uncultured Sphingomonadaceae bacterium (assembly GCA_964483275.1). Classification (GTDB taxonomy): domain Bacteria; phylum Pseudomonadota; class Alphaproteobacteria; order Sphingomonadales; family Sphingomonadaceae; genus JBBCJR01. Next base: position 712 of record CAZACH010000123.1, read on the forward strand.
AAGGCGAAGCCCAGCGTCTTCAGCTGGTCACGCATCGCCGCGATGTTGGCGCGGGTCCAGTCGCCGGGGTGGACCTTGCGCTCCATCGCCGCATTTTCGGCGGGCATGCCGAAGGCGTCCCAGCCCATCGGGTGCAGCACCTCGAAACCGCGCATCCGCCGGAAGCGGGCGATGACATCGCCCATCGTATAGTTGCGGACATGGCCCATGTGGATGCGCCCCGACGGATAGGGGAACATCTCCAGCACATAGCTGCGCGGGCGCGGCGAATCGTCATTGGCCTCGAACGTCCGCGCATCTTCCCATGCGCGCTGCCAACGCGCGTCGACGACGCGGGGATTGAAGCGGTTATTCATTATGTCCTACCCGATTCGCGCGGCACCGTGGAGCGGCGGCCGCGTGTCAGCCGATCGCCGCGCGGCGCAGGTCGCGCGCACGAGCGAGGATGGCTTCCTCCAGCTTCTGCACCGTGCCGGCGCGCACCGTGGCGTCGAGCCACTGGCCCTGCGAATAGACCTGGCGCGCCGCCGAAACCCTGAGCGCATCGGCGCGCAGATCCTGGTCGAGGATCGAGACGGTGACCTTGACCCGCTCCGTCGGCGCCGCCGGGTTGGCGTACCAGTCGGTGATGATGACGCCGTTGCTGGCGTCCGCCTGTGCCAGCGGCATGAACGACAGGGTGTCGAGGCTGGCCCGCCACAAATAGCTGTTGACGCCGATGGTGGTGACGCGGGACGCCGCGAGATCGGGCGCCGCCCGCTTGCTGCCGCCGCCGCAGGACGCGAGCGCGACGGCGAGAAGCACCAACACCGGAACACGCGGGAACAGCGACATCTAAATTCCTCTCGAATCAGGGCGCGTCGGCGGTTCGGCCGGCAGGCCGCGCCGACCGGCACGCGCGCCGTTATAGGTGGCGCGCGCCGCGACGCAAAGGGCCTGTTAACGCCGCCCTCATCCACCCTGTGGGAATGTGGCAACATATTGACCGGATTCGCATTTGCGGCGGTAGCGTTTCGCCCCGCGCGCATGATATGGAGTCCGCCAAGTCAGGGAGAATTTTTCAGTGGTGCGCTGGGCAAAGATGATGGGGGCTGGACTGGGGGCGCTTGCGCTTGCCTGTTCCACCACGCCTGCCGTCGCCGCCCCGAAGAAGGACCGCAAGGCCGTGTCGCTGTCCGCGCCGGGCAGCCTCGGCTCCTTCACTCCCGCCGCCGCCGATCCCAAGACCGCCGCTTTCCTGCGCGAATCGGCCGGGGAGCGCGGCTTCCGCTTCACCCCCTCCGGCTCGTCGGCCAAGGGATCGAAGGGCGTCACCGTCGAGGTCCGCTCGCGCGGCGTCAATTCCTATGTCGCCGCGCGCGGCGAAGGCATCACGCTTACGCCGTCGGCGTTCAACCTCGGCGTGTCGATCGGCTGGAAGGCGCTGTCGCTGACGGGTGAGGTCGCCCGCGCCGACAATAATCTCGCTTCGTTCAAGACCGAATCGGTCGACCTCGGCCTCAGCTATTCCGGCAAGAACTGGCGCGCGACCGCGCAGGTCGGCGAGGAGGACAGCAATTACCGCCTGCCGCTGGGCCTCAGCGACAAGCGCTACTCCTTCGGCATCGGCGGCGCCTATTCGGTCAGCCCGAATCTCGCCGTCACCGGCGGCGTGCGCTATCAGGTCCAGCCGGACAGCGGCGATGGCCTCGAAAAGGATCGCGACGCGCGCTCGGTCTATCTCGGAACCTCGCTCGCCTTCTGACGCGGACGGCCGACCCAACCGTCGATCGCCGCAAAGCCGTTGGAGCCAAGTCGCCTGAGACGACTTTGGCGCTGTTCATCTATCCCACCCAGCGCCACCACCGGAACCGCCGCGTGACGCGCGAGCAAGCCGAAGCGCAGCGGCCCCAGCGGCGGCGCGCCCGGATGCGACCGGGTCGCGAAGACCGGTGAGAGAAAGACCAGTTCCGCGCCATTGCGCACCGCCCGCACCAGCTCGGCGCGGTCATGCGCGGCGGCGGTCCGCAGCATGTGGCGCGGCAAGCCCTGCATCGGCCCCGGCCCATGCCGCCCCGCCGCCCGCCAGCCGACCGCCCGCGCGCCGCTATCGGCGAGCACGAGGACGAGGCGGCGGCGGCGCGCAATCGCGCGGACCCGTTCGTACAAGCGCCGCCGCGCCGCCGCATCGGTGCGGTAATGGCGGAACACCACGCCGGCGCCGGCGGGCAGCGCCGCGAGCGCGCGCCACAGATCGTCGCCCATCCGCTCGTCGGTCATCAGCCAATGGCGGGGAATGTCTTGGCGGCGGCGCATCGGAGTTCCTATAGCGGCTCGATGGACGCTGACGAAAACAAAGCAGGCGAACGGCGCGCCGCCGTGCTGGACGGCATTGCCCGCGCCGCCCGCAACGCCGATCGCAAGGCCAGCGACATCGCGTTGATCGCCGTGTCGAAAACCTATGACGCCGACGCCATCCAGCCGCTGATCGACGCCGGGCAACGCCTGTTCGGCGAAAACCGGGTGCAGGAAGCGGAAGGGAAATGGCCGGCGCTGCTCACCCGCCATCCCGACATCCGCCTGCATCTGGTCGGGCAGCTCCAGTCCAACAAGGCGGAGGCGGCGGTGGCGCTGTTCGACGCCATCCACGCGGTCGACCGGCCGTCGCTGGTCGAGGCGCTGGGCCGCGCCATCGCCCGGCAGGGCCGCCGCCCGGACTGCTTCATCCAGGTCAATATCGGCGCCGAGCCGCAAAAGGGCGGCTGCGCGGTGGGCGATCTGCCCGCGCTGATCGACCAGGCGCGCGCCGCCGGCCTGCCGCTGGTCGGTCTGATGGCCGTGCCCCCCGCCGCTATCGAGCCAGCGCCCTTCTTCGCCCTGCTGGCCAGGCTGGCGCGCGCGCATGGGCTGCCAGGCCTCAGCATGGGCATGTCGGGCGATTATGAGACGGCGGTCATGCTCGGCGCCACCCATGTCCGCGTCGGCACCGCGCTGTTCGGGACGCGCGGGTAGCGCGGCAGGCGCGGAACCAGCACCGCCCTTCCCAATCCCCCGTTCGTCCTGAGCCTGTCGAAGGATGACCGTGCCGACTTACGGGATCTGCTCCGCCCCTTGCGGATGGGAAGGCCTGCGCTGTCATCCTTCGACAGGCTCAGGACGAACGGAGTCATTTAACTAACGCACGCTGCTCCAAAATCCGTCCTGCTCTGGCGCCCGCCTCAATCGACCGTCAGGCTGTCACCCGGCATCATGAGCGCCAGCAGGCCCAGCAAGTCCGCGCGCTCGATCGCGACGCAGCCTTCGGTGGGCCGCCCGTCGCCCCGGCAATGCAGGAAGATCGCGCTGCCCATGCCCGGCACGACCGGCGCGTCATTGTGGCCGAGCACGACGATGATGTCATACAGCCCGTCCGCCCGCCATAGCCGCTCCGCCGACCAGCGATGCGGATGGCGGACGGGGCGGTTATAGGCCGCGTCTTGCGGGTCGTCGGACCAGCCGTCGTCGGGCCGCAGCCAGCGCCATGGCAGCGCGATGCCGGCGGGCGGCGGGGCCATGCGGTCCGGGCGCAGCAGCACGGCGCGCAACGGCCAGCGCCCCAGCGGCGTGCAGCCGTCGCCCTCTCGCTTGGCGTCGGCGGCGATGGCGCCGCCACGGCCGATCAGGCAGGGCAGGTCGATGGCCGGGCCGCGCAGCCGCAGGCCCGCGGTATCGACCCGGAAATCGGTCACAGCAGATGGCCGGTGCGGTCGCGCTTGGTCGCCAGATAATGCGCATTGTGGGGATTGGCGGGCAGCGCCAGCGGCACCCGCTCGACCACCTCGATCCCCGCCGCGCCGAGGCCGGCGACCTTCTCGGGATTGTTGCTGAGCAGACGGATGCGCGAGACGCCGACCAGCGCCAGCATCCGCGCGGCGATGGCGAAATCGCGCTCGTCGGTGGCGAAGCCGAGGCGCAGATTGGCGTCGACGGTGTCGAAGCCCTGATCCTGCAACGCATAGGCGCGCAGCTTGTTGAGCAGGCCGATGCCCCGCCCCTCCTGCCGCAGATAGAGCAGCACGCCGCCCGGCGCCGCCGCGATCGCGGCAATCGCGGCCTGAAGCTGGGGGCCGCAATCGCATTTGAGCGATCCCAGGACATCGCCGGTCAGGCATTCCGAATGCAGGCGGACCAGCGGCACGGCATGGTCGAGGTCGCCGAACAGCAGCGCGAGATGCTCGCCCTGTTCGGGCACGCCGCGAAACGCCACCACCCGCGCGCCCTCCGCGCCGATCACGGGCAGCCGCGCCCGCGAGACGACGCGCAGCCGGTCGGCGGAGCGATATTCGGCGACGTCCGACGCGGCGACCGTCGCCCAGTCGGCGGACGGCTCACCCGCCGCCCCCGCCGAACGCAGGAACAGCGCCGGCAGCAGCCCGGCGATCTTGGCGAGGGCGAGCGCGGCGGATACAAGCGCCGGGTCGGCAACGGTTTCGGTGCGGAACGGCCCTTTCAGGGGCGTGGCCAAATCCAGCACCGGGTCGGCGACGGCCGTCGCGGTGGCAAGGTCGAGCCACGGCGCGTGATGGATCAGCACCGGGCCACCGCTGGCCGCCGGGCGCTGGTTGACCAGCTTGAGCGCGGCGGCGCGCTCCTCGGTGATCAGCAGGCCGGCCGGTCCCAGCGCGGCGAGGCTGTCCTCCTCCGCCAGTTCCACGGCCAGCACATCGAGGCGCGCGCCATCGCCCAGCAGCGAGACGGGATGCCCCCGCCGCAGCGCGTCGATGGCGCGCTCGACATCGCGCAGCGCGCTCACAGGCTGAATTCGGTGATCAGCGGGATATGGTCGGACGGGCGCAGCCAGCTGCGGCAATGCTCGGCGACCTGATGGCCCACGGCGGTTCCGGCGAGATCGGGGCTGGCCCACATATGGTCGAGCCGCCGCCCGCGATCCGAGGCCGCCCAGTCGCGCGCGCGATAGCTCCACCAGGTGTAGAGCCGCTGCGGCGCGGGGATGAAGCGCCGCCCCAGGTCGACCCAGCCATGGCTGTCCTGAAGCCGGCCGAGCGTTTCCACCTCGATCGGCGTGTGGCTGACCACGTCGAGCAGCTGCTTGTGACTCCACACGTCGCATTCGAGCGGCGCGACGTTGAAATCGCCGACCAGCACGGTCGGCTGGCGCAACTGCTCCGACCAGCGCGTCATCCGTTCGAAAAAGTCGAGCTTCTGGCCGAATTTGGGGTTGAGCGTGCGGTCGGGGATGTCGCCGCCGGCGGGGATATAGACATTCTCCAGCCGCACGCCGCAATCGAGCTGCACGCCGACATGCCGCGCCTCGCCATTGTCCTGCCAGTCGTGGCTCAGATCCTCGCGCATCGGCAGGCGCGACAGGATGGCGACGCCATGGTGCATGCGCTGGCCATGGACGACCTGATGGACATAGCCGAGGTCATGGAAGGCGGCGGCGGGGAACAGCTCGTTGACGACCTTGGTTTCCTGAAGACACAATATGTCCGGCGCATGTTCGGTGAGGAAGCGTCCGACCAGGTCGAGGCGGGCGCGAACCGAATTGATGTTCCAGGATGCGATCTTGAGCGATTGGGCCATGGCGGGGGTCTTAGCGAGGCGCATGGACGGATGCGAGTCCCTGCCGTGCGCACCTTAACGACAAGGCCCCCGCTCCGGGGGCGTGGAGCGAGGGCCGACTGCGTTCGTCACGCAAGCTACCTTCAAGAAGTCCGGACAACAGGGGGAAAATTCCGGACATCCCTTGGCTGCTGAGGTCGGTTATAGGGACGCGCGGCTGTCGCCAGGATGAACGGCGATTAACGAAATATCGGCCTGTCGGCGCCGCGCCTCAGCCTGCCGCTCGGCTCAGCTCCGCCCCGGCACCTTGCGCGGGCGCGGGTCCTTGAACTGGAAGGTCGCCTTGTCGACCGGCACGCCATAGCGCTGGTTGGTGAGACGCACGCTGGTCCGCGCGTTCTGGGCGTCGACCACGGTCCAGCCCTTCAGCATCAGGCCGGCCGGCGCGCTGGCGACGCGGTCGAACGCCAGCGTGATGACGCCATATTCGGGATGCTTGGGGTCCTTGGCCTCGACCAGGATTTCGCCGCCGTCCGAGGGCAGCAGGCGGGCATAGCGGCTGGGGTCGCGCTCGGGATCGAGCAGCACGCCGAGCGGCGTCGACTTGATCGGCCAGCGCGACACCTGCCGCACCTTATAGTCGATGAAGGTCAGCGCGCTGCCGTCGGCGACCACCAGAATCGGCACCTCCGGTTCATATTGGAAGCGGATGCGGCCGGGCCGGGCGAGGGTGAGCTTGCCGCTCAACGTCTGGCCGTTGAC
>CAZACH010000124.1:0-6976 GCA_964483275.1 uncultured Sphingomonadaceae bacterium
GCCTGCTGATCCTGTCGACGCCCAACCGCACCGCGCAAAGCCGGGTGCTGATGGTCGGCATGGCCGAACGCTTCGGCTTCGTCCCGGCGGGCACGCACGACTGGTCGAAATTCCTGACGCCGGACGAACTGCGCGACCGGCTCGACGCGGCGGGCCTCACCGTCACCGACACCACCGGCCTCGGTTTTTCACCGGCGCGCGGCTTCATGCTCGGCGAGGATCTGAGCCTGAATTATCTGGTGACGGCGACGCCGCGCCGCTGACGGCGGATCAGAAGACCAGCACGACCAGCTTGCGGAAGGCGTCGGCGCGGTGGCTCATGGCGTGCTTCCGCTCCGGGTCGATCTCGCCGAAGGTCTGCGATTCGCCCAGCGGCTGGAACATCGGGTCATAGCCGAAGCCCTTGTCGCCGCGCGGCGGCCAGACGAGCAGGCCGTCCACCCGCCCCTCGACGCTTTCGATGTGACCGTCCGGCCAGGCGAGGGCGAGCGCGCAGATGAAATGCGCGTCGCGCGCCGCCTCGGGATCAGTGCGTTGCAGATTGTCCTCGACCAGCCGCATGGCGAGGCCGAAATCCTTGTCCGGCCCTGCCCAGCGCGCCGAGAAGATGCCCGGCTCGCCACCCAGCGCCTCGACGCACAGGCCCGAATCGTCGGCGAGCGCCGGCAGGCCCGACAGGTCGGCGGCGGCGCGCGCCTTCAGCTCGGCATTGGCGATGAAGCTGGTGCCGGTCTCCTCCGGTTCGGGGAGACCGAGCGTGCCCGCCGCCACCGGATCGACGCCATAAGGCGCGACGAGCGGCGTGATTTCCCGCACCTTGCCCTGGTTGTGGCTGGCGATGACCAGCCGGCCCGGCGCGAGCTTGCGGCTCACCGACCCGTCGCCCGCAGCTGCGCCGCGAAGATCGAATCGCAGCCCATGCGGGCGAGCCGCAGCAGGCGCAGCAATTCCTCCTCGGCAAAGGCGGCGCCTTCGGCGGTGGCCTGCACCTCGACGAGCGCGCCGCCGCTGACCATGACGAAATTGCCGTCGGTGCCGGCGCTCGAATCCTCGATATAGTCGAGGTCGAGCAGCGGCACGCCGTCATGGATGCCGCAGGACACCGCCGCCACCTGCGCGGTGATCGGATCGGCGGTCAGGCTGCCGGCCGCCATCAGCTTGTCGACCGCCAGCCGCAGCGCGACCCACGAGCCGGAGATCGCCGCCGTGCGGGTGCCGCCATCGGCCTGGATGACATCGCAGTCGAGCGTGATCTGGCGCTCGCCGAGCGCCGCCAGATCGACCACCGCGCGCAGCGAGCGGCCGATCAGGCGCTGAATCTCCTGGGTGCGGCCGGACTGCTTGCCCTTCGCCGCCTCGCGCTGGCCGCGCGTGTGGGTGGCGCGGGGCAGCATGCCATATTCGGCCGTCACCCAGCCCTGGCCCTTGCCGCGCAGCCAGGGCGGAATCCGCTCCTCGAGGCTGGCGGTGCACAGCACATGGGTGCCGCCGAACTTGATCAGGCAACTGCCCTCGGCATGGGCGGAAAAGCCGGGCACCATCTCGATCGCCCGCATCTCGTCGGGCGCTCGGCCGGAATGTCGCATGGAATCTGCCTTTTGTTCGGGAATTGATGAATCAGGGATTGTCGGCGCTCGGCCCGGCCCCGGCGCCCGCGCCGCCGACCCGGCCGATATTGCCGAAGATATCCTGGAGCAACGACTTTTCGCGGCCCAGCGTCCGGGTCTTGTCGCCGACCATGCCGACATCGACGACCTTTTCGAGGCCGCGCTGCTCAACCGCGCTGACGGTGCCGCTGGGATCGAAATTGACGATCAGCAGCGTCTGGCGCTTGGCCTTGGGGGTGGTGAAGCCGAACTGCTCGGTATTGCGCGAGACATAATACCAGGAATTCTTGTCGAATTCCGATTCGAAGGACGGGCGGCCGAGCGTGCGCAGCACCGATTCGCGATTGTCGACGCCCGCCTGGACCGACTGGATGAGCTGGCTGTCGGTGATATAGCCGTGATGGTCGCGGATGCGCGTGCAGCCCGCCGTCGCCAGCAATGCCGCGGCGATTGCGGCGACCGCCGCCGCCCGTGCGGGAACCCCGCCTGAAAATCCGCTCTTCACGCCAGACTTACCTTTCGCATATGGGCGTCTCGCCGCAGTGGCCGGACATTGCAACCGCGCCCGGCTGCCTCAATATGCCGGGAGCGCCCCTTCCCGCAAGGCGGCGTGGTCCAAGGGAGATCGAAGTGGGTTTTTTGCAGCGCCTGTTCGGCACCGATCAGCGCACGTCGATGCGACCGCTCTATGATGCGGTGATCGCCGAGGCGCGCCGGCCCGACTGGTTTCGCGACGGCGGCGTGCCCGATACGCTCGACGGCCGCTTCGACATGGTGGCAATGGTGATGGCGCTGGTGCTCGACCGGCTGCACGAGGCCGGCGACGCCGCGCGGGCGCAGAGCGTCGCGCTGACCGAGGTGTTCGTCCACGACATGGACGGCCAGCTGCGCGAGGCGGGCATCGGCGATTTCGTGGTCGGCAAGCATGTCGGCAAGATGATGGGCGCGCTCGGCGGCCGCCTCGCCGCCTATCGCGCCGGGCTGGAGGATGGCGGCGATCTCGAGGACGCCCTGACGCGCAACCTCTATCGCGGCGCGCGGCCCGAGCCGGCCCGGCTGGCGTGGAGCGCGGCAGCCCTGCGCGAACTGGCGACGCGCATCGCCGCGACGCCGCTCGACACGCTGCTCGCGGGCAGGCTGGCGGCATGACGGCGGCGACGGAGTTCTCGCGGCCGGTGCGGCTCGACGCGCTCGGCGAGCGGCCGGTCGAGCGCGCCATCGAGGCCGACGAACAGGAACGCGCCGCCCTCGCCGCTCGCTTCGACCTGCTGGCGCTGGAGCGGCTGGAAGGCCGCTTCGCCATCGCCCGGCAGGCCGGCGGCGCCGTGGTGACGGGCGAGGTCGACGCCGATGTCCGGCAGAGCTGCGTCGTATCGGGCGAGCCGGTGGCGACGCGGATCACGGAAGCCGTCGACCTGCGCTTCGTGCGCGAGGCCGCACCGGACGAGGCCGATGAGATCGAACTGGCGGGACAAGACCTCGACACGCTGCCGCTGGAGGGCGAATCCATCGACCTCGGCGAAATCGCCGCCGAGACGATGGCGCTGGCGCTGCCGCCCTTCCCGCGCGCCGACGACGCCGCGCTGGCCGAGGCGCGCCGCTCGCTACTGAGCGAGGAGGAGGCCGCCCGCCTCTCCGCCGCCGCCAACAACCCCTTCGCCAAGCTCAAGCGACAGGACTGACGTCATGGCGCAGGATCCGACGACGCTCGGCCGCCTCTATGGCCGCCGGCAGGGCCACAAGCTGCGCGCCGGGCAGGCGGCGCTGGTCGAGCGGCGCTTGCCGGAACTGAGCGTCGCCGAAACCGGCGATCTCGATTCGCGCGCGCTGTTCGGGGACGACCGCCCGCTGGAGCTGGAGATCGGCTTCGGCAAGGGCGAGCATCTCGCCAGCCAGGCGGCGATGCGGCCGCATCATGGCTTCATCGGCTGCGAACCTTTCCTCGACGGCGTCGTCGGGGCGCTGATGAAGATCGAGGAAGACGGGCTGGACAATATCCGCCTGCACATGGGCGATGCGCTGTCGGTGCTCAATCGCCTGCCGCCGGCCAGCCTTGAGCGCGTCTATCTGCTCCACCCCGACCCATGGCCCAAGGCACGCCACGCCAAGCGGCGCTTCATGAATCCCGGCCCGATCGACCGCATCGCCCGCGCCCTCAAGCCCGGCGGCGAGTTCCGCTTCGGCACCGACCACCCCGTCTATCTGCGCTGGGCGCTGATGCAGATGGGGCGGCGCACCGACTTCGAATGGCTGGTCGAAGGACCCGCCGACTGGCAGGTGCGGCCCGACGACTGGCCCGAGACCCGCTATGAAGCCAAGGCACGCGCACAGGGCCATGAGGTCTGGTATTTCCGCTATCGGCGGATTTAGGGGCAGGGTGCGTTGAACAGGCTCCGTTCGTCCTGAGCCTGTCGAAGGACGATAGCGCAAGCCTTCCCGCGCGCACGGGCCGGAGCAGGGCGCGCAAATCGGTGCGGTCGTCCTTCGACAGGCTCAGGACGAACGGGGGGTGGGAATGGCGACGCGGATACTCCACCCGAAGCGGCACCAGCCCAACCGGACAGCGCTCAGTTTTTCGGTGTCAGCCTGAGCAGGCGCCCGCCGGCCTCGTCCTCCAGCAGCCAGACGGCGCCGTCCGGTCCCTGCTCGACCTCGCGGATGCGCTTGCCCATGTCGAATCGCTCCGCCTCGCGGGCGGTCTCGCCGTCGATGGCGACCCGGACCAGCGCCTGCGAGGACAGGCCGCCGATCAGCGCGCTGCCCTTCCAGGCCGGGAACATCTCGCCGGAATAGATGACAAGACCGGCCGGCGAGACCACCGGCGTCCAGACAACCTTCGGCTTTTCGAACTCCGGCCGGGTCGCGTGGTCGGGAATCGGCTTGCCGTCATAATGATCGCCGTTGGAGACGATCGGATAGCCGTAATTCACGCCCTTCCTGATGAGGTTGAACTCGTCGCCGCCCTTCGGGCCCATCTCATGCTCCCACAAGCGGCCCTGATCGTCGAAGGCGAGGCCGAGCACGTTGCGGTGGCCATAGGACCAGACCTGCGCCTTGATCCGGCCCTGATCGTAGAAGGGGTTGTCGGACGGGATCATGCCGGTGTCGCTCAGCCGCACGATCTTGCCGAGATTCTGCTTCATGTCCTGCGCCGGGTCGAACTTCTGCCGCTCACCGGAGCTGACGAACATATAGCCGTCGGGGGAGAAGGCGATGCGGCCGGAATAATGGCCGTTGCCGGAGACCTTCGGCTCCTGCCGCCAGATCACCTGCCCCTCGTCCAGCCGGCCGGCGCCGGCGTCGTCGAGCACCAGTCGCGCGCGCATCAGGGCGGTGCCGGCAAGGCCGCCCTCGCCCGGCTCGGAATAGCTCAGATAGATATAGCCATTATCGACATAGTCGGGATGGAGGACGACATCCATCAGCCCGCCCTGCCCCCGCGCGTCGACCGCGGGCGTGCCGGCGACGGGGGCGGAGACCACCCCCTCGCTGCCGACGATGCGCAGGCGCCCGGCCTTTTCGGTGACGAGCATCCGGCCGTCGGGGAGAAAGGTCATCGCCCACGGGCTGTCCAGCGTCGCCACCACGCGCACCGTGAAGGGCGTCGCCGTGGCGGCGTCCGCGGCCGCCGTCCGGTTGGCGGCGACGGCGTCATTCGCCCCCGCCGGGGACTGGTCCGAACAGGCCGCCAGCGCCAGCGCGCCAGTCAACAGCAGCAAACGGGACATCGGCACCTCCTCGACTGAGTCCTCAATGCCCAACCCATGGCACGGATTCCGGTTGCGGCTATTGCGGAAAATGAGCCGCAAGCGTATATTGCACCCTCCTCTCGACATGGGTGACCTTGCCGAGGCCGGTTCCAGGCGGGATCGGCAAGGGGGAGTTCTTGCCTAAACGAAGGGATAGGATGGCGGACATCGCCGTGTTGACTGCATTGATCGAGCCCGAGGCCAAGGCCCTGGGTTTAGAGCTTGTGCGCGTCAAGATGATCGGCGGCACCTCCGACCCGACGTTGCAGGTGATGGCCGAGCGGCCCGACACGCGGCAGCTGGTCATCGAGGATTGCGAGGCCCTGTCGCGCCGCCTGTCCGACGTGCTCGACGCCGCCGATCCGATCGAAAGCGCCTATCGCCTGGAAGTCTCCTCGCCGGGCATCGACCGGCCGCTGACCCGTCCGCGCGACTATGACGACTGGGCCGGCCATGACGCGCGGGTCCGGCTGCGCGCGCCGCTGGCCGGGCGCAAGCAGTTCGAGGGCAGGCTGCTGGGCCGCGACGGCGACACGATCCGTATCGACGTGCAGCGCGTCGGCGAGCTGTCGCTGCCGCTCGCCGATATCGACAATGCCAAGCTTGTTCTTACAGACGCCCTGATCCGGGCAACCGCACCCTTGTCGACCGAGGGCGCCGACAGCATCACGTTGGAAAGGTAAACCAGACCGATGGCCACCGCCATTTCCGCCAACAAGGCCGAGCTTCTCGCCATCGCCGACGCCGTCGCGCGGGAGAAGCTGATCGATCGCGCCATCGTCATCGAGGCGATGGAGGACGCCATCCAGCGCGCCGCCCGCGCCCGCTATGGCGCCGAAAACGACATCCGCGCCAAGATCGACACCAACCAGGGCGACATGCGGCTGTGGCGGGTGCTCGAGGTCAAGGAGCAGCCGGAAGACCTGTTCAAGGAAATCAGCGTCGCCGATGCGCAGAAGCGCGAGGCCGGCGCCCAGATCGGCGACTTCATCGTCGATCCGCTGCCCAATATCGAATTCGGCCGCATCGCCGCGCAGGCCGCCAAGCAGATCATCTTCCAGAAGGTCCGCGACGCCGAGCGCGAGCGCCAGTTCGAGGAATTCAAGGACCGGGTGAACGAGGTCATCACCGGCGTCGTCAAGCGGGTCGAGTTCGGCCATGTCGTCGTCGATCTCGGCCGCGCCGAGGGCGTCATCCGCCGCGACCAGCAGATCCCGCGCGAGGTGCTGCGCGTCAACGACCGCGTCCGGGCGCTGATCTCCAGCGTCCGCCGCGAGAATCGCGGGCCGCAGATCTTCCTGAGCCGCGCCCATGGCGAGTTCATGAAGAAGCTGTTCGCGCAGGAAGTGCCGGAAATCTATGACGGCATCATCGAGATCAAGGCGGTTGCCCGCGATCCCGGCAGCCGCGCCAAGATCGGCGTCATCAGCCATGACAGCTCGATCGACCCGGTCGGCGCCTGCGTCGGCATGAAGGGCAGCCGCGTCCAGGCGGTGGTGCAGGAGCTGCAGGGCGAGAAGATCGACATCATCCCCTGGTCACCCGACCTCGCGACCTTCGTCGTCAACGCGCTGCAGCCGGCGGAAGTCGCCAAGGTCGTCATCGACGAGGAGGAAAGCC
>CAZACH010000125.1:0-2979 GCA_964483275.1 uncultured Sphingomonadaceae bacterium
CGGTGTTCCGCCTCCTGCCCGGCCAGCCGGTGAGCGAGGGTTTTGCGGTCGGTGGTGACCAGCGCGGCCGCGCTTTCGTCGCAGCTCGATGCGAGACCCAGGATCAAACTCATCGTGGGTCTTCCCTGCCACCGTCCGGGAAGCTAGCACAAGCCGCGCAATGACAGTTCTCATCACGCTCGGCACCCGCGGATCGCCGCTCGCTCTCGCCCAGGCCCGGCTGGTCGCCGACGCCCTGATCGCCGCCCATGGCTGGCAGGAGGATGCCGTCGCCGTCCTGCCGATCAAGACCAGCGGCGACATCATCCAGGACCGCCCGCTCGCGGAGGTCGGCGGCAAGGCGCTGTGGACCAAGGAACTGGACCGCGCCATGCTCGACGGGCGGATCGACATCGCCGTCCATTCGATGAAGGATGTCGAGACCTTCCGGCCCGACGCGCTGACGATCGCCGCCATGCTGCCCCGCGCCGACCCGCGCGACCGGCTGATCGGCGCGGACGGCATCGCCGCGATTCCGCATGGCGGGCGGGTCGGCACCTCCTCGCCGCGCCGGGCGGCGCAGATGCTCAACCTGCGGCCCGACCTTTCGGTCGTCAATTTCCGGGGCAATGTCGCGACCCGCCTCGCGCGGCTGGCGGCGGGCGAGGCCGGCGGCACGCTGCTTGCCGCCGCCGGGCTGGACCGGCTGGGCGAGCATGGCATCGGCACGGTTATCGACGCCGACGAGATGCTGTCCGCGCCGGCGCAGGGCGCGGTGGGGATCGAGGTGCGCAGCGACGATGCGCGCGTGCGGGCGCTGGTCGCGGCAATCGACCATGGCCCGACCAGCGCCGCCGTGGCGATGGAGCGGGCGCTGCTCACCGGGCTGGACGGCACCTGCCATTCGCCGGTCGCCGCGCTGGCGCGGGTGGAGGGCGACCGGCTTTCGCTGTCCGCCGAAATCCTCTCCCCGGACGGGGTGGAGCGTCATCGCGGCGCGGTGACGGCCAGCGCCGCCGATGCGGGGGATGCGGCGAAGGATCTGGCGCGGACCCTGCTCGATCGCGCCAGCCCGGCGCTGCGCGGCCTGTTCGGCGCCGGCCATTGACGACCTGCCTGATCCTGCGTCCGCAACCGGGCGCCGACGCCAGCGCCCGGCGCGTCGCGGCGGCGGGTGCGGCGGCCATCGTCGCGCCGATCTTCAGCTATGCGCCGATCGACTGGCGCCTGCCCGAGGCGCTGCCGGCGACGGTGATGATGACCAGCGCCGCCGCGCCGCGCCTTGGCGGCCCCGCGCTTGCCGCGCTGACCGGCCTGCCCTGCTATGTCGTCGGCGAAGCGACGGCGCGGGCGGCGGCGGCGGCGGGCTTCGCGAATGTCATCACCCAGGGACCGGACCTCGTCGCCCTGCTCGACCGGATGGCCGCCGATGGCGTGCGCGAGACGCTGCATCTGGCGGGGCGGGATCATCGTACGGGCGGCCATCCCGCGATCCGTGTCGAACGCCGGATCGTCTATGCGGCGGAAGCACATCCTCGCCTGCCGGAGACGGCGCGCGTCGCCCTGCGGCGCGGCGACATCATCGCGCTGCTCCATTCGCCGCGCGCGGCGCGCTGCTTCGCGGCGCTTGTCGATGCGGAGGGGCTGGACCGCGCGGCGATTGACCTGGCCGCCTTCAGCCCCGCCGTCGCCGATGCGGCGGGGGCCGGCTGGGCATCCATGCGGATTGCCGAAACCCCCACCGACGCGGCGCTCTTGGCGGCGATAGGGCTGACGTGCGACAAGGCGGTGCGCGGAGAGGACAGCGAATGACCGAAGCCAATCTCGACCGGGTCGACCCCATCCCTGCGGCGAGGTCGTCACGCCTGTCGCTATTCCCATGGCTGCTGGCGCTGGGCATCCTGCTGTTCTGCCTCGCCCTGCTGATCAGCCCGCCGTTCGAGCGGGCGGTGCGCGACCTGCTGATGCTCGACGCGCCCGAAACCGAGGCCAGCGGAGGCCCGGCCGGCCAGTCGCCCACCTCCGCCCAGCAGATCGAACAGCTTCAGACGCGCCTGCACTTGCTGGAGACGCAGCCGGTGGAGGCGCCGGCCAGCGGGCCGCTCGATGCCGCCGCGCTGGCCTCGCTCAACAGCCGCGTGACCGAGCTTTCGGACCGCATGACGCAGCTCGACCGGCGCAGCGGCGCGGCGCTCGCCAATGCCGACCGGGCCGAGGGCATGTTGCTGGCGCTAGCGGCGCGGCGCGCCATCGAGACCGGCCGGCCGCTCGGCGTCGTCGAGGGCATGCTGCGCGACCGCTTCGGGCGCACCCAGCCCAAGGCGGTGACGACGCTGATCACCGCCGCGCAGACGCCGGTGACGCTGGCCGGCCTGACGGCGGAGTTCGATCGCCTGGCGCCGACCCTGCGCGAGCCGGATGCGGGCGAGAGCTTCTTCCAGGGGCTGCGGCGCGAACTGTCCGGCCTGTTCATCGTCAGCCGTGGCCCGGAACGGCCGGTCAGCATCGACGATCGCGTCGCCTATGCGCGGGCGCGGCTCGAGATGGGCGACGTCGCGGGCGCGCTGGCGCAGGTGTCGCGCCTTCCCGCCGCCGCCCGCCGCGATGCCACGCGCTGGCGCGGGCAGGCGCAGACCTATGTTTCGGCGCGCGATGCTCTGGATGCGCTGGAAACGGTTGCGCTGCTCGCACCGCCCCCGGCGACGGACGAAGCCATCGTCCCGCTGCCGACGGAGACCACCGCAACGGAGTGATCGGGCGGCGCGCCGCGTTTCGAGGTCTTTCGCGTGGAGGTGTGTGCGGTCGTCCTTCGACAGGCTCAGGACGAACGGAGGTGGGTGCGCGTTGCAAGGCGAGGGGGCACCACCCCCGTTCGCCTTGACCGGCAGGTGTTTTCAATCGGGGAGAAGCGCCTCCCGCTCCGTTCGTCCTGAGCCTGTCGAAGGACGACCGCACCGGCCACAAATCACCCGCTCGGCCTTCCCCCCGGCCACGAAAACG
>CAZACH010000125.1:2989-6959 GCA_964483275.1 uncultured Sphingomonadaceae bacterium
ACGCAGCCGGCAATGCCGTTGAGACCTACAGCGTCGCGGAGATTGTCCGCGCGGCGGCGTCGGGGTCGTCGGCGCCGGTGATCGGCCGCCCGACGACCAGGATCGAGGCGCCGGCGTCCAGCGCCGCGCGCGGGGTCATCACGCGTTTCTGGTCGGCGAGCGTCGCGCCTTCGGGCCGCACCCCCGGCACCACGAAAAAGCCCTGCGGCCAGATCGCCTTCGCCGCCGCGACTTCATTGCCCGAGCAGACCACCCCGTCGATCCCCGCCGATTTGGCGAGCGTTGTCAGCCGCTCGACCTGCGCATGCGGGTCGTCGGCGACACCGATCGAATCGAGGTCGCGCCCGTCGAGGCTGGTCAGCACCGTCACGGCGACGACCTTTGTATTCTGCGGCGCGGCGGCCTTCGCCTCCTCCAGCATCGCGCGGCCGCCGGCGGCGTGAACGGTCAGCACGGCGGGTTCCAGCGGGTGGAGCGCCTGGATTGCCTTGGCGACGGTGTTGGGAATGTCGTGCAGCTTGAGGTCGAGGAACAGCGGCAGCCCCAGCTCGGCCATCTTCTTGACGCCGGAGCGGCCATTGGCGGTGAAGAATTCCAGCCCCAGCTTGAGCCCGCCGACATGCACGCGGACCTTCTCGGCGACCATGCGCGCGCGGTCGAGGTCGGGGGTGTCGAGGGCGAGGAAGATCGGGCTGGACATCAGAACGCCGCCGGCGGGGGCGCGACGGGCTGCGCGGTCGGCGGCAGGGTCGATTCAGGCTCGGCCCCGCTGTTGGGGTCGGTCTCGATGCTTGCCTTGATCTCCGCGAGGTGGCGCTCCACGGTCGCAAGGCGCCGCCGGTAGTTCCAGCGATTGGCCCAATACATGATCATCGTCGGCAACCAGCCGAGCAGGAAGGCGATGAGGATCAGCGCTGGCAATCTGGTGCGGAGCTGAAGGTCGCCCCACAGCCAGATATTCACCGGCGTCCAGTTGCGCATCGTGAACAGGGCAAGCGCGACCGCGATCAACACCCATATGATTGTTTTGAGGGCATTCATCGACATTTTCTCCCTGTCACCCTGACAGGAAGACTAGCCCGGCAATGGCATGAAAGCAAAGGGAAGGGTGGCGGACGGCATTGCCTTTCCGCCATGCCGCGTCAGCCGCGAAAGCTGTCCTTGGCGGCGCGGCGCTCGGCGAAGCGTTCGACGCTGCCGGCGCGGGTGAAGGGGTTGGTGGCGCGTTCCAGCGCGATGGTGGTGGGCACGGTCGGCACGCCCTCCGCCCGCGCGGCGTCGACGGCGGTCATGCGTTGGCGGAGCGCGGCGTTTTCCGGCTCGACATGCAGGGCGAAGCGGCCGTTCGACTGGGTATATTCATGGGCGCAATAGACGGCGGTGTCGTCCGGCAGCGCCATCAGCTTGTTCAGGCTGTCCCACATCTGGCCGGCGCTGCCCTCGAACAGGCGTCCGCAGCCCATGGCGAACAGCGTGTCGCCGCAGAACAGGGCGTCGTCTTCAGGCAGATAATAGGCGATATGCCCGGCGGTGTGGGCCGGCACCTCGATCACCCTTGCCTGATGCCCGCCGAGCGATACGCGATCACCCTCCGCCACCGCGCGGTCGATGCCGGGAATCTTCGCCTGCTCGCCGGCCGGGCCGGTGACGGTGCAGCCGGTCGCCGCCTTGATCGCCGCGTTGCCGCCGGTGTGGTCGGGATGCCAGTGGGTGTTCCAGATGTCGGTGATCGTCCAGCCGCGCGCCTCGGCGGCGGCCAGCACGGGTTCCGCAACGGCCGGATCGACCACCGCCGTCTCGCCGCCTTCGGCATGGACCAGCCACACATAATTGTCCGACAGCACCGGCAGGCGGACGATCTCAAGCGTCATTACCAGCTTCCGACATTGGGCATCGAGGCCCATGGCTCGGCGGCGGGCAGCGCCTCGCCGGCCTGAAGCAGCTCCACCGAAATCGCGTCCGGGCTGCGCACGAACGCCATGCGGCCGTCGCGGGGCGGGCGGTTGATCGTCACGCCGCCGTCCATCAGGCGCTGGCAGGCGGCATAGATATCGTCGACCTCATAGGCGAGGTGGCCGAAATTGCGGCCGCTATCATAGCCGCGCTCGTCCCAGTTGTGGGTCAGTTCGACCTGCGCCGACTCGTCCCCCGGCGCGGCGAGGAAGATCAGCGTGAAGCGCCCGGCTTCATTGTCGTAGCGGCGAATCTCCTTCAGGCCGAGCAGCGCGAAGAAGCGGATCGTCTCCTCGGGGTCGGAGACGCGGATCATGGTGTGCAGATATTTCATGCCAGACAATCTGGACCCGGCGCGCCCCGGTTCCAAGCCCCTATTCGGCGGGATTTTCCGCCAGCGCCTGCTCCGCCGCACGGGCCTCGCGGCTTTCGGGCGCATTGGTGACGATGCTGGTCCAATGCTTGCGGGCGGTCGCGAGGTCGCCGGACATCAGCGCGATATTGCCGGCCTCGATCAGGATCGGCCCGGCCCCGGGGTCGCGCTTCAGCGCTTCGGCGATGTCGGTGCGGGCGCGGGGCAGGTCCTCCATCCGCCGGGCGAGGGCGGCGGACAGCAGCCAGACCATCGGGTCGGCCGTCGCCAGGCGTTGGGCGTCGTCCAGATCCTTGCGCGCCGCCGGCCAGTCGGACAGCGCCGCCGCCGCGCGGGCGCGGTCGAGATGCGCCTCGCCCAGCAGCACTGCGTTGCCCTCCCCCGCCGCGATGCCCTTGGTCAGCGCCTCGCGGGCGTCGGCGGCGCGGTCGGCGAGCAGCCAGGCATTGCCGGCCTGCACCCACAGCGGCCCGGCGGCGCGGCCGTCCTTGCCCGCGGCCTCGGCCGCCTCGGTAAAGGCCTTGGCGGCCGGTTCATATTGGTTGAGGCCGGCATAGGCGAGGCCCAGGCATTGCCGCGCGGCGCTGCCGCCGCCGCCGGAGATGCGCCAGTTGCTCGCCTCCACCACGGCGGCGGCCGGGTCCTTCGATGCGAGCGCCGCGCAGCGGACGAAGCGCGCCTCGTCGGCGGGGGAGACGGCGGCGGCTTGAGCGACGGCGGCGGCGATGAGCAGGGAAAAAGTCACAGGCCCTCCAACAGGCGTTCGACGGTGGCAATCAAAAGCGCGATGTCCTGCGGGCGCGACAGGCGATGGTCGCCGTCCTTGACCAGCGTCACCTGCACATCGGCGGAGGCGAGCGCCTCGGCCAGCCGCAACGACGTCTGCCACGGCACGTCGTCGTCGCGCTGGCCGTGCAGCAGCCTGACCGGGCAATCGAGCGGAATCGCCGAGTCGAGCAGCAGGTTCGCTTCGCCCGACCGCCAGAAGCCGAGCGTCGTCACATAGGGATCGTCGGAATATTCGGATGCTTCCTCCAGCCGGCCGGCCTTCGCCAGCACCGCCTTGTCGGCGTCCGAAAAGCCCCAGCGCGTGAAATCGGGTGCAACGGCGATGCCGACCAGCCCCGCCACCCGCTCCCGCCGGGCCAGCGCCGCCAGCAGCATCAGCCAGCCGCCCATCGAGGAGCCGACCAGCACCAGCGGCCCCGTCGTCAGCGCATCGACCAGCGCCAGCACATCGTCGCGCCACACATCGAGCGTGCCGTCCTCGAACCCGCCGCCGCTCGCGCCGCAGCCGCTATAGTCGAGTCGCAGCATCGCCTGCCCGCGCGCATCGGCCCAGGCCTGCAACGCCAGCGCCTTGCCGCCTTCCATGTCCGACATATAGCCGGGCAGGAAAATCAGCGTCGGCCCGCTGCCGGGCGTGTGGCGATAGGCGAGGGGCACGCCGTCGGCGCGCATATGCGTGGAATGAGTCATCCGCGCCATTGTCGCGGCTGTTGCGCGGCGTATCAATCCCCGGCGCTTGCCCCGGCACCGGCAATGCGGGCATAGGCGCACTACATATTTTGCAAGTTCGGACCCACTCTCGATGTCAGACCAGATCGCCATAACGCTCCCCGACGGTTCCGTGCGTCAGGTTGC
>CAZACH010000126.1:0-6927 GCA_964483275.1 uncultured Sphingomonadaceae bacterium
CGGCTTCGGCGTGGCGCAGATCCTGCTGCTGGTGGTGTTCGGCGCGATCGGCGCCGCGATCATCGCGCAGCGCCTCCACAAGGCCTGCGATTAGGGAACCAGCCTTACCGCCGTGCATTCGATTCCAGTGGAAGTCGAAAGGGGGGCGGATGACGGATGACGATTTTCTCATCGTCCGCCCGGACGACATCGACCTGTCGCGCTCGCCGCTGCGGCGGGGGATCGACGCGCCGACCTATGTGCTGGGCGCTTTCAATCCCGGCCTCGCCCGCGTGCCGAACGGCAACCTGCTGCTGATGGTCCGCGTCGCCGAGGCGCTGAGCGATCCGGTCGACGGCGACTGCGTGCGGGCGATCCGCTGGACCCCCGAAGCCTATGTGCTCGACCGGCATCGGCTGGCCGGCGTCGACATGGCCGATCCACGGCAATTCACGCTCGCCGCGAGCGCCAACCGGCAACTCGCCCTGACATCGCTGTCATGGCTGCTGCCGGTGGAGCTGACGCCGGACGGCCGCGCCATCGTCGCCTTCCATTACGACCGCATCGTCGAGCCGGCCGCCGGTTTCCAGCAATATGGCGTCGAGGATGCGCGCATCAGCCGGATCGACGACATCTGGTACATGACGACCTGCTCGGTCAGCGCCGAGCGGCATTGCACGACGCTGCACACCTCCCGCGACGGGCTGAACTACCGCCTCGAAGGCATTGTCCTCGACCATCAGAACAAGGACATGATCCTGTTCGAGGGCAAGGTCGACGGCCGCTTCGTGGCGCTGACCCGGCCGCTGGGCGAAGTCTATTTCGCCTATCCGGAGGACAGCCCCTATGCTGGCGGCCCGTCGATCAACCTCGCCGCTTCGCCCGACGCGCTCCACTGGAAGCCGTTCGACGCGCCGTTCATCCGGGCGCGCAAGCACTCCACCTCCAGCATGAAGATCGGCGGCGGCAGCCAGCCGATCCGCACCGACGCGGGCTGGCTGATGCTCTATCACGGCGTCGAGACGCGGGAGAAGGTCGGCGTCTATCGCACCTTCTGGGCGCTGCTCGACCATGACGACCCCGCGCGCATCCTGCGGCTGGAGGATCATGCGCCCGTGCTGGAGGCCAGGCCCGCGCTCACCGCCGACATCGCGCATCAGCGCTATCTGCCGACGGAGGTGGTGTTCACCACCGGCATCGCCGACGCCGGCGATC
Source organism: uncultured Sphingomonadaceae bacterium (assembly GCA_964483275.1). GTDB lineage: Bacteria > Pseudomonadota > Alphaproteobacteria > Sphingomonadales > Sphingomonadaceae > JBBCJR01. Next base: position 1,195 of record CAZACH010000126.1, read on the forward strand.
ATTATATCGTGGCATCGGGGGAAGCAGATCTCGCCTGCCGTATCACCCACCTGCCAAAGGGGCTGTTCGCATGACGACGACGCCATGGTGGCACGGCGCGGTCATCTATCAGGTCTATCCGCGCTCCTTCCAGGATTCGGACGGCGATGGCGTCGGCGACCTGCCGGGCATCGAGCAACGGCTCGACCACCTCGCCGACCTCGGCATCGACGCGATCTGGATTTCGCCGATCTTCCCGTCGCCAATGGCCGACTTCGGCTATGACGTGGCGGATTATTGCGGCGCGGATTATTGCGGCATCGACCCCCTGTTCGGGTCGCTCGGCGATTTCGACCGGCTGCTCCACGCCGTGCACAAGCGGGGCATGCGGCTGCTGCTCGACTTCGTGCCCAATCACAGCAGCGACCGGCATCCATGGTTCGTCGACAGCCGGTCCTCGCGCGCCAGCCCGAAGCGGGACTGGTATATCTGGCGCGACCCGGCGCCGGACGGCGGGCCGCCGAACAACTGGATCAGCGATTTCGGCGGTTCGGCCTGGGCGTGGGACGCGGCGACCGGCCAATATTATTATCATGCCTTCCTCAAGGAACAGCCCGACCTGAACTGGCGCAATCCCGCGTTGCGTGCCGCGATGCTCGACGTGCTGCGCTTCTGGCTGGATCGCGGCGTCGACGGTTTTCGCATCGACGTGCTGTGGCACATGGTGAAGGCAGCGGACTTTCCCGACAATCCGCCCAACCCGGACTATCGGGACGGCATGGGAGAGATGCACAGCGTCCTCCAGGTCCATTCCACCGACCAGCCGGAGGTCCACGCCATCGCCGCCGAGATGCGGGCGCTGGCCGACCGCTATGGCGACCGGCTGCTGATCGGGGAAATCTACCTGCCGCTGGAACGGCTGATGCATTATTACGGGGTGGAGAGCGCCGGCGTGCATCTGCCCTTCAACTTCCAGCTTATCGAGGCGCCATGGAATGCGCGCGCGCTGGCGCGGCTGATCGCGGACTATGAGGCCGCGCTGCCTGCCGGCGGCTGGCCCAACTGGGTGCTCGGCAACCACGACCGGCCGCGCATCGCGACGCGGGTGGGGGAAGCGCAGGCGCGGGTGGCGGCAATGCTGCTGCTGACGCTGCGCGGGACGCCGACCGTCTATTATGGCGACGAAGTCGGGCTGGCCGATGTCGCCATCCCCGCCGACTGCCTCGTCGACCCGCGAGAATTGCGTGAGCCGGGGCTTGGGCTTGGCCGCGATCCGGTGCGCACGCCGATGCCGTGGGACCGCACACCCAATGCCGGCTTCACCAGCGGGACGCCGTGGCTGCCGCTCAATGCAGACTGGCCGACGCGCAACGTCGCCCTGCAACGGGATGATCCGGCGTCGATGCTGTCCCTTCATCGCCGCCTGCTGGCCCTGCGCCGCGCCCACCCCGCCCTCGCCATCGGCGACTTCGCGCTGGTGGCGGCTGAGGACGACGTCCTCGCCTATGCGCGGCGGCATGACGGCACGCCGCTGCTCGTGGCGCTCAATCTCGGCGGCAGCCCGCACGACCTGCCGCTGCCGCAATGGGCGCGGGGCGGGCGGGTGCTGCTCTCCACCCTCGGGCAGGAACGGAGCGTGGCCGACACGCTCTCCCTTGCCGGTGACGAGGGGGTTATCATCCAGCCATCGGAGTCTTGAGGAAACCGCCTTGCGCATCGCGATGCTGAGTTCGATCTCGTGGCGCACGCCGCCCGTCCATTATGGCCCGTGGGAGCTTGTCACCAGCCTGCTCACCGAAGCGCTGGTGGCGCGCGGCATCGACGTCACCCTGTTCGCGACGCTCGATTCGCGGACGGCCGGCACCCTGGCCGGCGTCGTCCCGCGCGGCTATTCCGAGGATCCGTCGATCGACGCCAAGGTGTGGGAGGCGCTGCACATCGCGCACCTGATGGAGCAGGCCGATTCCTTCGACCTGATCCACAATCAGGCGGATTTCGTGCCGCTGGCCTTTTCCCGCCTGATCTCGACGCCGATGGTCACGACCATCCACGGCTTCTCGTCCGAACGCATCCTGCCGGCCTATCGACGCTATGACGGCCACGTCGCCTATGTCGCGATCAGCGATTCGGACCGCCATCCCGACCTCGCCTATGCCGCGACGATCCACCACGGCATCGACGTGGCGCACTTCCCGTTCGATCCGGCGGGCGGCGAGGACCTGCTGTTCTTCGGCCGCATCCACCCCGACAAGGGCGCGGCCGCGGCGATCGCGGCGGCGCGGGCCAGCGGCCGGCGGCTGGTCATGGCCGGCATCATCCAGGACGAGGGCTATCACCGCGCCGAGGTGGCGCCGCATATCGACGGCGAACGGGTGGTCCATATCGGCCCGGTCGGCGGGGCACGGCGCGCGGCGACGCTGGGCGGGGCGCGGGCGCTGCTGCACCTCATCGGCTTCGACGAGCCGTTCGGCCTTTCGGTGGTGGAGGCCATGGCCTGCGGCACGCCGGTGATCGCCTATCGGCGCGGCTCGATGCCCGAACTGATCGACCATGGCGTCACCGGCTTCCTGGTCGACAGCTTCGACGAAGCGGTCGCGGCGGTGGGCCGGATCGACGAGATCGACCGCGCCGCCTGCCGCCGCGCGGTGATGGAGCGCTTCACCGTCGACCGCATGGCCGAACGCTATATCGCCCTGTACCGGGAGGTGATCGCCCACCACCGTTCGTCCTGAGCCTGTCGAAGGACGACAGCACAGGACCGGAGGCCCGCGCCCAACGGGTGACGAGACCCGTGTTGCCGTCCTTCGACAGGCTCAGGACGAACGGAAGCGGGAGCGTTCAGACAAGCGCGGGAGGAGCCGGCTCAGCGCGGATGGGGCATATCGAACGTTGATCGGCCTAAAGCACTTCGGTCTTGTAATGATGCCAGGCGAAGACCGCCGCCGCGCCGCGATGCGGCCGCCACGGCTCGGCGAGCGCGCGGACCTGCTTTTCGGTGGGACGCGAGTCGAGGCCGAGGATGCGGCCGATCTCGATCTGGACCGCGAGATCGCCGGCCGGCCAGATGTCGGGCCGCCCCTCGGCGAACAGCAGGTAGATTTCCGCCGACCAGCGCCCAATGCCCTTGACGGTGACGAGCTGGGCAATCGCCTCCTCGTCATCGGCGGGCAGCGCATCGAGGCGCAGCCGCCCGCTCCCCACCTCCTCGGCAAGGCTGCGGGCATAGCCGGATTTCTGGCGGCTCAGCCCGGCGGCGCGCAACGCCTCGTCGCTGGCCGCCATGATCGCCTCGGGCGGGCAGCCGGCCCCGGTCGCCGCCTCCAGCCGCCCCCACACCGCCCGCGCCGCATGGATGCTGACCTGCTGGCCGACGATGGTGCGCAGCAGGGTGCCATAGCCCGGCTCGCTGATTCGCGGCTCGGGATGGCCGACCCGTTCCAGCGCGCGGGCAAAGCCGGGCTCGATCCCGGCGATCCGGTCCAGTGCTTCCCGAAGCGCATCCGCCGACAATCCCATTGCCTCTACCCTTGATTTCGCTGCCCGCTCGCTTCATAGCCGCTTGCGATCCGGAATTACGAATATTCGAGGGGGCAGGATGCCTAAATTGATTGTCGTCAACCGCGCGGGCGAGGAATCCACGATCGAAGGTGATTCCGGCCTGTCCGTCATGGAAGTGATCCGCGACGCGGGCTTTGACGAACTGCTGGCGCTTTGCGGCGGTTGCTGCTCGTGCGCGACCTGCCACGTCAAGGTCGATCCGGCGTGGAAGGACAAGCTGCCGGCGCTGTCGGAGGACGAGAACGACCTGCTCGACAGCTCCGATCACCGCGACGACAATTCCCGCCTGTCCTGCCAGATTCCGCTGACCGACGAGCTGGACGGCCTCAGGGTTGAGATCGCTCCCGAAGATTGATCCGCTCGCCGGTGCGCAGCCGGCGCGCCGCGCTCCATAGCCGGTCGCGCTCGGCCGCGGCGGTCATGTCCGCGAGCACCGCGTCGAAGGGCGCGCGGGCGCCGAGCGCCGCGGTGTCCACGCAGAAAAGCAGCAGGCTCTCGTCATAGCTGATCGGGCAGCCGCAGCCGACCGGGTGCATCCGCAACGGCTCGGGCCAGGCGGACACCGCCGCTTCCATGAACAGCCCGACCGTGCGGGACCAGCTTTCAAGGCCGAGCGGCATCAGCCCGTGAAACAGCGCCCGCCGGGGCGATTTCCCGGACTGGGCGCAGCATAGCCAGGTGCGCAGGCACCACAGCGTGATCCTGTCTTCCATATCCAGCGTCGCCGGCACCGGCCGGTGCGGCAGAAAGATCGCCATGTCGAGCGCCATTACGACTCCCTCTCTCTACTTAAGAATGAGTATCAATAGCGGGCAATGGCCCCCATGCAAGGGTTTTGGCGCTGGCGTTGCGCCGAGGGGATGCTAGATTGGCCGCAATGCCCCTGGCCGAGCTTCGCACCGAACGCTTTTTCGAGGACAAGAACCGCGCGTTCTGGGCTCTCCAGGCGATCGGCTGGGTGGGCTATTTCGTCATCCGCACCTTCACCGGCCTCGCCAATGCGATGGGGCTGGAGTTCGTCTTCCAGACGCTGATCGCGACGACGACCGGCTTCTCGCTGACGCTGCTGATGGGCGCCGCCTATCGCCGCATCATCGACCAGCGGCCGATGGTGACGTGGTCGGTCGCGATCCTGATCGTGACGCTGGGCGCCGCCGCCTTCTCGACGATCGAGGTGTGGGCGCACGCCACCTTCTCCGACAGCGCCAAGCGGCCGCAGGGCGTCGAGTTCCTGGGCGCCATCCTGCTCGACCTGTCGGTGCTGGGCGCGTGGACGGCGCTCTATTTCCTCATCAACTATTACCTGATTCTCTCGGAACAGACGGAAAGGCTGCTGAAGCTCGGCACCCAGGCGTCGGACGCCCAGCTCGCCATGCTGCGTTACCAGCTCAACCCGCATTTCCTGTTCAACACGCTCAATTCCATCTCGACGCTGGTGCTGCTCAAGGAGACCGAGCGCGCCAATTTCATGCTGTCGCGCCTGTCCTCCTTTCTGCGTTACGCCATCGTCGGGGAGCCGACCGCGCAGGTGCCGCTGGCGCAGGAGGTGGAGAGCCTGCGCCTCTATCTCGAAATCGAGAAGATGCGCTTCGAGGACCGGCTGCGCGCCAATTTCGACATAGAGCCGCGCGCCGCCGAGGGGCGCCTGCCTTCGCTGCTCTTGCAACCTCTGGTCGAGAACGCGGTTAAATACGCCGTGACCCCGCAGGAAGAAGGCGCCGACATCACCGTGGAGGCCCGCGCCGTGCTCGACCGGCTGCGCATCGTGGTTTCGGACACCGGGCCGGGCATCGACGAGAATATCGCGCGCCCGGAGACCTCGACGGGCGTTGGACTGAACAATACGCGCGACCGGCTCGCGCAAGCCTATGGACCGGACCATCGATTCGAGATTAGGACAAATCCATCAGGGGGCACTGACGTCATCATCGACATTCCGTATCAGCGGACTGTCACCAAGGAGCCTGCCCAATGACCATTCGCACCATCCTCGTCGACGACGAGCCGCTTGCCACCAAAGGCCTGGCGCTCCGTCTTGAAGCACATGAGGATGTCGAGGTCGTCGCGACCTGCCAGAACGGCCGCGAGGCGATCCGCGCCATCAAGACCCACAAGCCCGACCTCGTCTTCCTCGACATCCAGATGCCGGGATTCGACGGCTTCTCGGTCGTCCAGGGCCTGATGGAGGTGGAGCCG
>CAZACH010000127.1:0-6913 GCA_964483275.1 uncultured Sphingomonadaceae bacterium
CTTTCCCGCCAATGATTTCGGCGCGCAGGAACCGGGATCGAACGACGAGATCCAGCAATTCTGCCAGACCAGCTATGGCGTGCAGTTCCCGATGTTCGCCAAGATCGCGGTGACGGGCGAGGCACAGCACCCGCTCTATCGCGAACTGACGCGGGAACAGCCCAAGGCGATCAGCACGGGCGGCGACAGCTTCCGCGAGAAGCTGGTCGGCTATGGCATCACCCCGACGCCGGAACCGGGCGTGCTCTGGAATTTCGAGAAGTTCCTGGTCGGCCGCAACGGCAAGGTGGTGGCGCGCTTCGCGCCCGATGTCGCGCCCGACGATCCGGCGCTGGTGTCGGCGATCGAACGCGAACTCGCCGCGGGTTAGAGAGCGTTCTGTTCAGGCGGCACCGGCCCGCTCCCCCACCCGGCCACCCATTCAGGATACACTCGTGGGTGGCCGGGTGGGGGAGCGGGCCGGCGCCACTTGCGCTTACGATAAACCCCCGTCAGGCCATGTGCTTGAGGCCGACCCGCAGATAGTCCCAGCCGGTGATCAGCGTCAGCAGCGCCGCCGCCCACAGGCAGGCCAGGCTGGCGAGGTGGATCGCCGGCCATTCCGGCAGCGCGCCGTCGAGGATCAGGCCGCCGAGCGCGATCATCTGCAACGCCGTCTTCCACTTGGCGAGCTGGCTGACCGGCACCGATACCCTGAGGCCGGCCAGGAACTCGCGCAGGCCCGACACGGCGATCTCCCGCAGCAGGATGATGATCGCGGCGACGACGTGCCAGCCGGCGACGTCGCCCTGCGCGACCAGCATCATCAGCACCGCGGCGACCATGATCTTGTCGGCGATCGGATCGAGGAAAATGCCGAGCTTCGACACCGTGCCCTGCGCGCGGGCGAGATAGCCGTCGAAATAATCGGTGACGCCCATCAGCACGTAAAGCAGGAATGACAGCGTATAGCCCAGCCAGCCGGCATCCCACATCAGGAAGACGAGCAGGGGCACGGCGAGGATGCGCGAAAGTGTCAGCAGGTTGGGCAGGGAGGTGAGCATGTCGCCCCTTATACCGTCAGGCTGGCGGCGATGCCATTTCCATGGCGGCGCCGGTCAATCCACCCAGTCAAGGCCCATGTCCCGATAGGTGGCGCGGCTTTCGGCCCAGTCGGGCGCGACCTTGACGTGCAGGAACAGGTGGGTGCGGCGGCCGAGCGCTTCGGTGAGTTCCGCGCGCGCCGCCTCGCCGATCGCCTTGATCCGCGCGCCGCCCTTGCCGAGGATGATCGCCTTCTGGGTGTCCCGCTCGATCAGGATCTGCTGGTGGATGGCGACCGAGCCGTCGCGCCGCTCCTCCCATTTCTCGGTCTCGACGGTGGCGGCATAGGGCAGCTCGTCGTGAAGCTGGAGATAGAGCTGCTCGCGGGTGATCTCGGCGGCCATCAGGCGGGTCGTGGTGTTCGACACCTGATCCTCGGGATAGAGCCACGGCCCCGCGGGCATGAGCGCGGCCAGCGCCTGCTTGAGGTCGGCGACGCCGTCGCCGGTCTCGGCGGCGATCATGAAGATTTCCGCCGGCGACAGCCGCTCGTTGAGCTGCGCCGCGAGGCCGAGCAGCCTCTCCTTGGCGACCAGATCGACCTTGTTGAGGACGAGCAGCAGCGTTTCCGGCCGCCCGGCGAGACCGTCCATGATGGATTCGAGGTCGGCGCGGACGCCGGCCTTGGCGTCGACCATCAGCACGATGACGTCGGCGGCGTTGGTTCCTTCCCACGCGGCGGCGACCATCGCCCGGTCGAGCCGGCGGCGCGGGGCGAAGATGCCGGGCGTGTCGACCAGCAGGATCTGCGTGTCGCCCGCAATGGCGATGCCGGTCAGCCGGGTGCGGGTGGTCTGCACCTTGGGGCTGACGATGGCGACCTTCTGGCCAACGAGCGCATTGGTCAGCGTCGACTTTCCGGCATTGGGCGCGCCGACGATGGCGACGACGCCGCAGCGTGGATTTTGCGGCTCGGTCATCGGGTCATCCTTTCCAGCATGGCGGCCGCGGCCGCCGTCTCCGCTTCCTGTTTGGAACTGCCGCTGCCGGTGGCGGGATCAAGGCCGGGGATGGTTACCTCCACTTCGAAACGGGGGGCGTGGTGCGCGCCGGAACGGCCGGCGAGCCGATAGGCGGGCGGTTGCCGGTCGTGCGCCGCCGCCCATTCCTGAAGCGCCGATTTGGGATGCTTGGGCGCGCGCTTGCGCGTGTCGAGCAGGTCGGCCCAGGCCTTGTGGATGAAGCGGTGCGTCGCCTCCCAGCCGCCGTCCAGGTAAAGCGCGCCGATCAGCGCCTCCGTGACGTCGCCGAGGACATGGTCGCTCGCCGCCGCCCCATCGTCGCGCGCCTGCCGGCCGAGGCGGATCTGGCCGGCGATGCCAAGGCCGCGCGCGACCTCGGCGCAGGCCTCGCCCGACACCAGCGCATTGAAGCGGCGGGCAAGCGAGCCTTCCGGCTCCTGCGGGAAGGCGGCATAGAGCCATTCCGCCATGGCGAGGCCCAGCACCCGGTCGCCCAGGAACTCCAGCCGCTGATAATGGTCGGGACCATGGCTCGGGTGGGTCAGGGCGCGGATCAGCAGCGCGGGATCGGCGAAGCGATGACCGAGGGCGGTTTCGGCCCAGTCGTGCGGCGTCCGGCTCAAAAACGCTGTCCGATCCGCTCGAACCGCGCGGCGGTGAGCCATGTCCACGGCTTCAGCCATTCCGCCGAGCCGTCGGTGGAAAAGAAGATCATCGCGGCGCGGCCCACCAGATTTTCCTCGGGCACGAAGCCGACGCCGTCCTGCGCGAGCGCGAAGCGGCTGTCGGCGCTGTCGTCCCGGTTGTCGCCCATCATGAAATAATGGCCCTGCGGCACGACATAGACGCTGGTATTGTCGCCGACGCTGGTGGTCTGGTCGAGCACATCATAGGAGCGGCCGTTGGGCAGCGTCTCGCGATAGCGGGGATAGCGGCACCAGCGGCTGCCGTCCGGGGCGACCCAGTGGAAATCCCTGGCGCCGATCTGGCCCCGGCAGGTGGTGTTGGGCGATTGCCGCGTCACGAAATCCTCGACGCGGACCTTCGGCACCGGCTTGCCGTTGAGGATCAACTGGCCGTCGCGCATCTGGATCAGGTCGCCGGGCAGGCCGATCACGCGCTTGATGAAATCCTGGCTGTTGTCCTTGGGATATTTGAACACCAGGATGTCGCCGCGCCGGGGCGCATGGTCGAAAAGCCGCCCGTCGATCGGCACCAGCCCGAACGGGAAGCTGAAGCGCGAATAGCCATAGGGCCATTTCGACACGAACAGATAATCGCCGACCAGCAGGCGCGGCAGCATCGATTCGGACGGGATGTTGAACGGCGCGAAGATCAGGCTGCGGATCAGCAGCGCGAGCAGGCCGACCGTAAAGAGGAAGCGGGTCAGCTCGACGATCTGGACGCGGACCGCGCTGGTCTTTTTTTCGTGCGCCGCGCGCAATGTCGCGTTGGGATCGTCGATCGGGGGAGTATCGGCCATGAAGCGACCTATTCATCCGGTCCGGTCGCAGGTCAAGCGCAAGAGTTTGTCCGCTTCAAGCGGAATCGGCGCCAGCCCGCTCCCCCACCCGGCCACCCATAGAATATTGCCGTTGGGTGGCCGGGTGGGGGAGCGGGCTGGCGCCGTCCAAACCGGACAAACTCTAGCGCAGGTCGGCCGGGGCGATTAAGCTCCGCGCCGGATTTTCAATCGCGGAGCCTCCGATGACGACAAGGCAGCCCTGGGCCTGTGACGAACTGCCGCGCCTCGACGCCCTGTTCGGCGCGGACGGCGATCGCGTCGCGCGGCTGACCGTGGAGGAATCGGGGCTGCTCTTCGATTTTTCCAAGACCCATCTCGACGCCGCGCGCATCGCGGCCTTCGCCGGCTATCTGGAGCAGGTGGATTTCGAGGGAGCGCGGGGGCGGCTGTTCGGCGGGGATATCGTCAATCCCAGCGAGAAGCGCGCCGCCGAGCATACCGCCGAGCGTGGCCACGGCCTGCCCGAAAGCGTCGCCCGCGCCGCCGCCGGCCACCGCCGCATGCGCGCCCTGATCGACGCGATCGAGGCCGAGGCGCTGGGACCGGTGCGGCATATCCTGCATCTGGGCATTGGCGGATCGGCGCTCGGCCCCGCGCTGCTGGTCGATGCGCTCGGCCGCGACAACCCGGCCTATGAGGTCGCCGTCGTGTCGAATGTTGACGGCGCGGCGCTCATGGAGGCGCTGGAGCGGTTCGACCCGGCGGCGACGCTGATCGTGATCGCTTCCAAGACCTTCACCACCGTCGAAACCATGCTCAATGCCCGCAGCGCGCTTGCGTGGATGACCGAGGATGGCGTCGAGGACCCGTTCGGCCGGGTCGTCGCGCTGACCGCCAATCCCGAGGCGGCGATCCAGTTCGGCATCGACGAGACGCGCATCCTGCCCTTCGCGGAGACGGTGGGCGGCCGCTATTCGCTGTGGTCGACGATCGGCTTTCCCGCCGCGCTGTCGCTGGGCTGGGAGGCCTTCGAGCAGATGCTGGAAGGCGCGGCGGCGATGGATCGCCATTTCCGTTTCTCGCCGCCCGAGCGGAACGCGCCGCTGCTCGCCGCCTTCGCCGACCTGCTCTATGCGCGCGGCCTGAAGGCGGAGACGCGGGGCGTCTTTGCCTATGACGAGCGGTTGCGGCTGCTGCCGTCCTATCTCCAGCAGCTTGAGATGGAATCGAACGGCAAGTCGGTGAAGGCCGACGGCACGCCGGTCGACGGGCCGACCGCGCCGATCACCTGGGGCGGCGTCGGCACCGACGTCCAGCACGCGGTGTTCCAGCTTCTGCACCAGGGCACGCACCTCGTCCCCGCCGAGTTCCTGGCGGTGATCGAGCCGGGTCATGAGTTCGACGAGGCGCATCATCGCCAGTTGCTCGCCAACTGCTTTGCGCAGGGCGCGGCGCTGATGAAGGGCCGCACGGCGGAGGAGGCGCGGGCCGTGGCCGCCGACCCGGCCGTGGCCGCGGCCAAGGTGTTTTCGGGCAATCGGCCATCGACGACGATCCTGCTCGACCAGCTCGACCCGGCACGGCTTGGCGCGCTGATCGCTTTCTACGAGCATCGCGTCTTCGCCAATGCCGTGATGATGGGCATCAACCCGTTCGACCAGATGGGCGTGGAACTGGGCAAGGAAATCGCGCGTCAGGTCGAGGCGCAGCTTGACGGGGAGGGGGACAGCGGCTTCGATCCGTCCACCCAGGCGCTGATCGGGCGCGCCTTCGGCTGACGGCGCTTCCGGCGCTTCGCCGAAACGCCGCCCGATATTCTTGCTGCCGACCCCTTCGCGCCGTAAAGAGCGCGCAAGGCAGGAGGGGGAACGGACTATATGGCCGATGCGGCGCCGGCGAGTCATGTGATCGATCCGAAGCGCGACCGGCTGGTCATTGCCGCTTCGACGCTCGGCACCGTGTTCGAATGGTATGACTTCTTCATCTACGGCACGCTCGCCGCGATCATCGGGCGGCAATTCTTCCCGGCCGGCAATGAAACCGCGCAATTCCTGCTGGCGCTGGCGGCATTCGGCGTCGGTTTCTGCGTTCGTCCGGTCGGCGCCATCCTGTTCGGCTATTTCGGCGACCGGCTGGGCCGCAAATATACCTTCCTCGCCACCATCGTCCTGATGGGCATCGCCACGGCGGGCGTCGGCCTGGTGCCGAGCTATGCCGCCATCGGCTTCGCGGCGCCGGTCATCCTCGTCACGCTGCGCGTGCTGCAGGGGCTGGCGCTGGGCGGCGAATATGGCGGGGCCGCCATCTATGTCGCGGAACATGCCCCGCCGCACCGCCGGGGGTTCTACACCAGCTTCATCCAGTCGGGCGTGATCGGCGGCTTCCTGCTCAGCCTGATGGTGGTGCTGGTCTCCGAATGGTTCGTGTCGGACGCGGCGTGGGAGGCGTGGGCATGGCGCATCCCCTTCCTCTTTTCCCTGCTGCTGCTTGCCGTCTCGCTGTGGATGCGCCTCAAGCTCAAGGAAAGCCCGGTTTTCCAGGCGATGAAGGAAGCCGGCGAGGTCGCCCGCAACCCGCTGTCGGAAAGTTTCGGCGCGTGGCGCAACGTCAAGCTGATGCTGGTCGCGCTGTTCGGCATTGCCGCCGGGCTGACCGTGATCTGGTACACCGCGCAGTTCCAGGCGATGTATTTCCTGCAGAACAGCCTCAGGATCGACGACAGCGCCGCGCGCATCATCATCGGGCTGGGCGCGGCGGTCAGCCTGTTGTGGTTCATCTTCTTCGGCTGGGTGTCGGACCGCGTCGGCCGCAAGAAGCCGATCGTGGTCGGCTATGCATTGCTGCTCATCGTTCTGTTTCCGCTGTTCCACTGGGCCGCCGCCGTCGCGAATCCGGCGCTGGCCGCGGCGGTCGACCGCGCCCCGGTCGTCGTCACCGGCAGCGACTGCCGCTACAACCCGTTCGCCACCCGGCAGGCAACCGCCTGCGGGCAGGTGCTCGACGCGCTCAGCCGCACCGGCGTCGCCTATACCAAGGTCCAGGGGCCGCAGGGCGCGCCGGTCAATGTGACGATCGGCGGGCAGATGGTGCTGGACACGGACCGGGATGGCCTCGAAACCGCGCTGGTCGCGGCCGGCTATCCGCTCGACAAGATCGTGCCGACCCTCGGCAGCGGCGCGAAGCTGGTGCTGGTGATCGTGGTGATCGGCATGTTGTCCGGCATGACCTACGGCCCCGTCGCGGCCCTGCTGTCGGAACTGTTCCCCGCCAAGATCCGCTACACCTCGATGTCGATCCCCTATCATATCGGCACCGGCTATTTCGGCGGACTTCTGCCCTTCACCAGCCAATATATCGTGGCGCGCACCGGCGATCCCTTCTCGGGCCTGTGGTACACCTTCGT